>JAACJV010000001.1 GCA_021378535.1 Ureaplasma sp. Hg1
AGTAAATCAATTAAAAGATCATCACAAGGTGAAACTTATACACTTGATTTAGTTACAATAGTTTCAGGCGAAAACAATAATGTTTGAGTCGAAGATTATTATGTACATAACGCTAAGGAATTTCAAAGTAAAATTTGAGAACAACAAAAGCTTAATGTCGTAGCAGAGTAAGTTTTATTAAAAATGATTACAAAAAAATAGAATCCATTTGTGGATTCTATTTTTTCTTTTTATAAATGACTATTTGTCATTATTAGGATTGCATTGATCAGCGTGGTTGTCGTGATTAGCAGCATAAGTATCGTTGTTATTGTTACCATTGTTTGCATTATGAGCATCGCCTCTTTGGTTTCCACCACCGAAATTATTTAATAAATTCATTATGTACCTCCTTCCCACAAATACGCATAAATTTTTATTGATACGTATGATTATATTATAGTACTTACACTAACAATTGCAAGATAAACGAGAAAAAAACACAAAATCAGCCTAATTTTAGTGTTTTTTGCTAAAAAAGTACGTTTAAACGAGAAAAAAACTCTCAAAACCCTTAATTATTGTATAATTTTATCAAAGGGAGTAAAGTTCATGTTAATAAAATATAGTATTGCTAACTACTTATCTTTTAATGAAAAGCAAAGTTTTTCATTAAAATCAGGTAAAGCACAAAATAAGAAAGATCATTTGATTAAGGGTAAAAATTTCAACATCTTGAAATTCAACGCTCTTTATGGTGCAAACGCTTCAGGCAAAAGTAATTTATTGAAATCAATTCATACGGCGCAATCATTGATAGTTGATATTGATCCATTTAAAAAGGATAGTATTGGGAAGCCATTTAAATATAAGGAAGGGAATAGCAATATATCAGAATTTGAGTTCGAATTATATATTCGCTCAAATACATATCAATATAGTTTTGAAGTTGATATTTTCAATTGTTTGGTCTACCAAGAAAAATTGGTTGATATTTCAAATGGTAAAAATAAAATAGTATTTGAAAGAAATTATGATGCTCAATCTAAATCTTATATATGAAATTTTAAAAATCTCTCAAACAAGAAAACAAAAGCGAGACTAAATATCTATATAGAAGATATGAATAATAGTGAAAATAGTAACCATTTATTTTTAAATTATTTAAACCATAAAATCAGTCCTTTCTATAAAGAAAAGGGAAAGGCTGATAATGAGTTATTAATAATTAGAGAAATTTATGAATGATTCGCCGATAAGTTAGTTGTTTTTTCTCGCAAAAAAATATCAGATTTTAAAATATTATTTAATGATAGTGAAATTGCTAAAGTTAGTGAAACAATAAGTGGACTAGATTTGGGAATTAGTGACATCGAATTCCAGGAAATAACAGATGAAGATTTACTTAAACGAATTTATGATGGAGATAAATATAAATTCGACTCGATCCAAGAATTTTCTAAAAATAGTATTATTGCTAATGAAAATTATTGCCTTACATTTTTTTATGAGAAAGAATTATATTACATAAATAAAAGTAGCGATAGTTATAAAATATACAAAATTATTTTTAAATTAGATCAATATGAAATTTCACTAAAAGAATTATCGAATGGAACAATAGCGGTGCTACAAATCATTTGATTTATACTTCTAACCAAAGGTAAGACAGTTTTTATAGATGAATTAGCCGGCACCCTGCATCCGCTCCTAATTAAAAAAATAATAGAAGTATATCTTGATACTTCAAAAAAAATAAACCAGCAATTAATAATCGTGAGCCACCAGTCATATATAATGGATTTTAAACTTATTCGTCAAGATGAAATCCACTTTATCGAAAAGCTTCCGCAATATGCGTCGCATATTATGGAATTAGATTCTTTTAATGAACGGAAAGATAAAAAATTAAGTAAATCATATTTAGAAGGTAATTATCATGCGGTTCCAAAAATCGCTTCAGATTCAAAATAGTTTACATTTAGGAGATACCAAATTGAAACAGTTAAACATAAATTCAATTATTTGAAATAAATCAATTGTTGATGGACCGGGCGTTAGAACAGTCATATTTTTACAAGGTTGTAATTTGAAGTGCAAAGGTTGCCATAATAAAGAGTTATGGAGTCAAATGGATAAAGATCTAATGTCAATTGACGAATTAATTAATTTGTTAGATAAAAAATGTATTAATAACAAAATAACCATTTCTGGGGGCGAACCATTGCTTCAATATGAAGGGGTTTTAGACTTGGTTAAAAAATTAAAAAATTACAATATTGCAATGTACACAGGACATGAATATAATGAAATTCCAAGCGATATTTTGCAATATTTAAATTATGTAAAAGTTGGCCCTTATGTTAAACGCTTAAAGGATTCGACATTAGAATATTATGGATCAAAAAATCAAAAATTTATAAAGGTGGAAAATAAAAATGAAAAACTCTAAGATAGATAATGCATCACAAAGAAAAATGTATGTTGGCAGAATATTTGATGTAGGAAACACATATGTAAAACAAGAAATATTAAAAAATATTAACAAGAAATATAGCGCTCTGCACGAAAAGGGATATATTCATATCCATGATCTTGAAGCTTTTGACCTTACATATAATTGTTTGAGTCCTTTAATAAAGAACGTCGATATAAATCATTTGTCAGATCAAAGTGATATCGCTAAATTAATGGGTTTATTTGAAACTTTAGAACAAATAACACTAGAGTTAGGTAATGAACAATCAGGCGGAATTGGTTATGGAAATTTTGATTGCGATGTTGCATTTTTAATCAGAAAATTAAAAATTAATTATAGCGACAATGAAGATTTGATTTATTGTTTAATAGATAATTTTCTAAAATTTTGAAATAACACGAGAGAAAGATGCGGCCAAATGAGTTATTACGTTTCGCTTAATTTAGGTCTAGACACTAGTGAATTAGGCAGATTTATATCCCATATGACATTGGATGCGTTTAATAAATCATCAGTTGAATTTTATAAACCAAATATAATTTTTAAAGTTAAAAAGGGCGTTAATTTATTTGAGGGCGATCCTAATTATGATTTATTAAAAAAATCAATAAGAACAACATGTAAAAAAATGATTCCCACTTATTTATTGTGCGATGCTGAACAAAATAGGGATAGTGACCCAAGAGATTTATCAATTATGGGCTGTCGAACAAGAATTTTAGCCAACATAAACGGGCCGCAAACATCATTGGGAAGAGGAAATATTGCGAATGTTACAATTAACTTGCCTAGATTAGCATTGGAGAGCAAGCAAAGCACCAATGCCTTAAACGTCTTTAATAAGGAAGTGTTCAATATTATGGATGATGTGGCAATAATTTTATTAGAGCGATTTAGTAATATTGCTAAAGTTGATATTAAAAACTTTTTCTGCAATGTTGAAAATGAATTTTGATGTAAAAAGTTTGACCATGAAGTTTTTAAACAAGGAACATTATCAATTGGATTTATCGGCTTGTCTGAAGCTATGGAAATACTATTGGGTAAGAAATTTTGATTGAGTAAAGATTCATATGAAACAGCGATAGGTTTGATTGCTGGAATGCGAGAAAAAACTGACAGTTATACAAATAAGTATGGTCTAAATTTCTCTTTATTAGCACCGGCAGCTGAAGCAGTTTCTGGAAGGTTTCCTAAATTAGATTTATTAGAATTTAATAACACCATAATCAATAAAGGTTATTACACCAATTCCTTTCACGTAGAAGTTAGTGATGGAATAAATCCCTTTGATAAAATTAAGTACGAAGGCCCTTTTCATTCTTTGTGTAATGGTGGATCTATTACGTACATCGAACTTAGCGAAGCACCACAAAAGAATTATGAAGCAATATGCGAATTAATAAAACATGCGATCAAATATAACGTGAATTATCTAGGATTTAATTTTCCATTAGATAGTTGTAACGAGTGTAAATTACGTGGTATTTTCGATATCTGCCCACATTGTCATTCGAGCAATATTTTAAGAATACGAAGAGTTTCGGGATATTTAGAAATATTAGATTATTTTGCCGATGGTAAAAAACAAGAAACTCTTAATCGAAAGGGAAATATATAATGCATATAGCGATAGAAGGAATAGATGGCGTTGGTAAAACTACGCTCTCAAAAAAGCTTGCTAAAATAATAGATTATAAGTTTATAGAAAAACCATTAAGCGAGCTTACAGATAAAAAAGGGATGGAAAATTATTTAAGAATAAGGGATTATATTAATCAACAAAATGATAATCACGTGCTAACTTCGTGGTTTTATGGTCTTGGCAATTTATACGCCACTCATAAATATGGAAATATGAATATTATCACTGACCGCTACTATTTGTCTAATTGATTTTGAGGCGGGGAAGATTGTACTGCGCCTATTTTTGAACTACTTTTAAAGCTAAATGGGAAACCTGATTTAACAGTCATTTTATGGTGCGACAATAACGCATTAGAGAAACGTTTATTAGAACGTTCTACGACTGACAATGATATAGGAAAGATTAAATTAAATAATGAATGTAAGTTGAAAATGGAATCTTTTTGCAAGAAATATGAATTTAATTACATTTTAATTGATAGTTCTAATAAAACGGTCGATGATGTAGCTGATTTGATCATAAAAGGTTTCTTTGATAAGGAGTTAAAATGAAAGATATAGATATGAAGGAAACGATGCTATATTACAAGTTGCTTTTCACAGAAAAAAATTATAATGAATTTGTAAAAGAGTATGATGATTTCAAAATTTACATCGATGTAAATAAACAAGTCATTCATTTTGGCGAAGTAAAAATCCACTTTAAAGGCTTGGATGACCTAGCCGCTTTAGAATGTTTTGACAGACTTATTAATAGTGGAGTTAAATATAGTAATCTAAAAATTAAAAAAATAAATAATTCAATTGAAATTGCAATATTTATTAATGGGAAACAATTTTTAGTTATGTTTCCCCACGATTATGATTCAAAGAAACGAATAGAAGCAGCAAGAGATTATTGTAATTATTATTCATGCCTAAGGGATGGTCTAATAATTAACAAATATATAATAAATTATAATGGAAAACAATATAATGATGGACTATTTGAAGACAAATTTTTATCAAGTATTTCAAATAAATTTAGTAATAACAAATATGTTTTTAAAGATTATGAAGATGATAATTTTATTATTAAAAACGACATTTTAATAAGCTATAAAAAATATTTTTCACAGCAGAAAAAAGTTACCATTCCCATGGGCGTAAAACATATCGCCCAATCATTGTTTTGGGATAATAAAAATATTGAGGAAGTAATTTTGCCGGATTCGCTAATTACAATAGGGGGAGACGCTTTTTATTATTGTACAAATCTAAAAGCAATTAATTTGCCTATTTCTCTAGAGAGAATCGGTAACAACCCCTTCACAGGATGTCATCAACTAGTTATTAGTAATCATTCTAAAGCTTTTAAATTCGTTAATAATGTTATTTATGATAAGGATATGGAAATTGCTATCCATTGTAATCTTTGGGCGAAAATAGATAATCTAGTTTTACCAGAAACTATTAAAACAATAGGTAAACATGCCTTTCATAAGTGCAATGGGATTAAGCAAATAACATTACCTAGATCTTTAATTAATATTGAAAACAATCCTTTTTCGGAATGTACAAATTTAAAATTAATTAATCTTTCAATGAATATCGTTATTGAGGATGGAATTATTTATAATAAATCTAAAACTAAAATCCTAGCATGTTTAAAAAACGAATTGTTAGATTTATATCGTTTCACCTCAACAGAAAGATTGATTGGTAAAAATGTTTTTTATAATTGTGATCGTTTGACTAGAATTATAATTGGAAGCAATATTATTAAAATACCTTATAATCCTTTTTCAAATTGTAAAAATTTAACGCTTGAAAATTATTCTGAAAATTATAAATTATATAAAGGAGCTTTATATAATAAAGACTTAACAATTTTACATAGCGTAACAAATGCGATGCTTAAAAACAATACGATTATCTTGAGTCCGAATTTAAAAGTAATTGGACGAAATGCCTTTTGTGGATGTAATGAATTAGAAAGTTTAATATTGCCTCAAAATATTATTGGTATAGGTAGGGGTGCCTTTAGTAAGTGTACAGGTTTGAAAGAGTTAGTTATTCCTAAAAGTATACAATATTTTGAGGATTGAGTATTTTGTTATTGTGAAAATATGATATCTATTAAAATCCCTAAAAATATTGAAATACCTGCAAAAGTATTTAATGGAACAAAGGTTAAAATGGAGTACTACTAATGAAACTTAACACAGAAAACAATTATCTAATTATGGGACAAAATGAACCCGTTTTAAATGCTATGATGCCTTTTTATGAAAATAAAATAAGCACTATTTATATAGATCCGCCATACAATAGTCAAATTGATTATTTAAATTATAAGGATTCTTTTTATAATAAAAACGGTTTTAACGAATGAGTTAATTTTATAAAACCATTGATTCTATTGTCTAAGCGAATGTTGACAAATAGTGGCGTTATGTTTATTCATTTGGACGAATCTGAACTAATTAGTACCACTACATTATGCTATGAAATATTTGGTAAGAAAAACACCAACATAATTATATGACCTAAAACAAATGTTGATTATGACCAAAATAGAATAAGCAAAAGCTTTATAAATATCAAATCGGTGCATGAATATATTATTGTTTGTTATCGAGATATTGAGAAGACAAAGTTCAATAAAATGGCTGTTCCTTTGTGAGAAGATCATAAATATGTGAAAGACCAAATGGAATGGTGTGAATCGATCATTAAAAACACCGGAACCACTTCATCAGCAAAAGATGAAATTCAAGAAATCTTCGGTGATAGAAAATATTTTAGCACACCTAAACCGGTAAAATTAATTGAAGAATTAATTAGGATTTCAACACCAAAAGACGGCATTTTTTTAGATTATTTTGCAGGTTCTGGAACAAGCGCTGAAGCAATTATTAAATTAAATGTCACCGATGGAATAGATAGAAAATTTGTACTTGTAACAAATAATGAAAATAACATATGTAAGGCAGTGACTAAAAAGCGGATAGATAAAGCGAAGGAGAATTATAAATGAGATAATTCCTATTGCTTTGTGGATTTTGAACAAGACATATAAAATAGTAGCAACCTCAAATAGATTAACTATCTGGGGTTGCTGCTATTTTTAGTTATCTGAATCATTCTTTTTTGAGAATGAGTTTTGACTATCAAGGTGATTATCGCTATCAAGATTTTGAGTTTTATTTTTAAAATCATTATTAACGATACTAGTTGGTCGTGGAATATCGCTATTGGAATTAATATGATTGCTCGTGTTGGGCACGATACTAAAATTTGGGACTCGTGCTTTATCTTTAGATTCATTATTTACAATAGTAGTTGGTCGTGGAATATTGCTATTTACGTTGTTAGAAACGATGTAATCGTTTGGGTTGAAAATATTACTTTTTGGTTTATTAGGAATAACGCTAAAATTTGGAGTATTTGCTTTAGTTCTAGTGTCATTGCTAACAATAGTAGTTGGCCGTGGAACATCACTCTTTACATCATTGGTAGCCGCGCGATTATTTGGTTTAGATACATTATCGGTGTTTGAAAATTTAACATTAATTCTAGTGTCATAAGGAATAATGTTAGTCGGTCTTGGAGTATCATTATTTGAAGCGTCACTTTTTGCACCAACATTTAAATTAGCTTCATTACTTTTTTTAGCGTTACCCTTGTGGTTGCGACTATCTACCTTCTTACTATTAGTAAGATTCTTATTGTTTGAGTTATGTCCTTTACTTTTTTTGTTATTAACTGGGGCCTTGTTTTTGGAACTCGAATCCTTACTTTTTTTAGATTTAGAAATTTTATTATTATTTAAATTCTTATCACTACTTTTTTTAGGACTAGGAGTCTTCTTGTTATTTGAATTACGACTTCTACTTTTCTTAGAAGCAGTAGAAGCTTTGTTATTCGGGTTGTGAGCATTGCTCTTTTCATCATTAGATATTTTATCTTTAGAATTATGGGCGTTATCTTTTTTATTATTATCAAATATTTCTTTCATATTAACTAGAGCTTTGATTCTCTCAAAAATTGGAACAATATTTGCAAGAACTTTTTTGGCTTCACGATCAGATAAACTATTAACATAATGAGACATCCATTTTTTTCTAATGTTGCCTCCCTTATCACGCATATCACTAATGTTGAATGTACCATCTAAAATCAATAGTGATTCAATCCCAAATTTGCTCGAAGGGAAATAATTATTAGCATCCTTGGCATCAAATGATAATTTATATAGATTACCATCAACACTATCTTCTTGCTTAACGTCGTGATCATATAAGAAAACTGTCTTTGAACGGTTGATATCATTGTTCTTTAATCATTTATAGAAGGTATCCATATGCGAATAACCCCCCTGATCTTTTTTATTAGAATTAACATCCCTAATTTGGGAAATCATAAAGCCTTCACTTGATAAATCAAAAGCTCTAATTGTCTTTCTTAAGTATTCAACATCAGTCGGCCCTTCAACAAGAATGTTGGTTTTTTCAATTAGATTAGACATAATACAATTGAAAGCTGCTTGTGAATAACTATTAAAGTTATTCTTGTTAGCTTCTTCAATTACTATTTTACCGTTCTTAGCACGTTTAAAAATTAACACTTTATCAGTTGCATAATTAACCGAGTTCAAAATTTCAAGCGAGTGAGTTGCGATAATTAATTGGTTCTTTTTTTCATTTCCACTGTTGTCCATTAGTTTCTTATAGAAATCTAAAATATTACGTTGCCATAATGGGTGTAAGTTTAATTCGGGTTCATCAATTAAAACGATTGATTTATCCTTGCCTAATTCATCAATGATAGTAGTTGCTCGAATGATGATTTGTTTTTCGCCACTACTTAAGCCATCCAACGGAATTTCCACGCCATTTTTACTAAATTTAATTTCACGATCATCTGCTGAAAAATCTAAATCTTCAAAAATTGAAGCGAAGGCATTAATAAACTTTTTAGTGTCTTCAATGATTTCGCCTGAAGTTGGATAACGACTTTTATCTTGAAAAAATTGCATTAGTTTTTTTCCTGATGATTCATTGGCACTTGATAAAATTTCTTTTACATTACTGGCGTTATAACCAGATGGTGGACAATTAGCATTTTGAATAAAATTAAAAATTTGATTACTTTGAATATTAAGTAAAAGTGGGTTAAAGTTAGTCGGGTAACTTTCGTTTGAAGAATTAAAGATAACTTTTCAAACGTTCCCAACTAAGATTAATTTTAGTTTTAAAGCATCAAGGTCGTTCTTATTTTTCGATTTAAATGAATTTATTTCAGAAATGATTCTGCCTTTATTAATAATTGGATATTCCAAACCATCCTCTAAAGCATTTGAGGATGCAATTGAATCAACTAACAATTTAGATAATTCACTCTCAGACAAAACAACGTCAATACTGAAATCACATTCACCATCAGCGTTGACACCGTTCAACATTTTTAGAAAGGTTGTTTTACCAGTTCCGTTTTCTCCAATTAATATAATATTTTGATAGTCTTCAAAATTAACATCAAGATCACCTAGGATCTTATGATTCTTTATTCTTATCTTATTAATTAACATTATTATGCCCCCTTAGAACATCAATCTTTATTGTAGTTAATATATTTACAATAAACTTGTCTTTAGCGTAACAACAAGTGCTTAAACTTTTTGTTAAGCTGATACTACTTATTATAACTTCGTTTAGTCTTTTTGGTTACATAAACCTAAGACGTAAAAACAAGGACATTTTAGTAAGAGCGATTAAACCGCCAAACTAAAACCCCTCGTTCGTACTATCTAATAATAAAAGATAAAGCCATATTTGTAAAGATATTTAAATATTTGTAAGCTCACTTCGTATTTTAGCGATAGATATAGCGCTTTCTTTAGATAAGTTCGGCATATTTTCTATGCCTTCAGGTAGAGAAGTAAATTCATTTCCATCTAATTTTAAATATTCTAGACTTTTCATATCTAAAATTTCTACAGGCAATGAATCAAGAAAGTTATTGCTGATATCAAGTTTGGTTAAATTTTCGAGAAGTAAAACTTCACTTGGCATTTTTTCAAGGCTGGTCCCACTTAAGCCTAAATCAGTGATGTTTTTGTTAGTTGAAGTTTTATAGATTATTTTATTAATCGAAGCGCCAATGTTGCTGCGATCAATATTATGAATGTAGTATCTCTTGTTAATTCGAATTTTAATTTCAACGATGTCTTGAACCCTTGGGGTTTGAAGTTGTTCAACTTTGCTAGTCATTAATTTGTTTTTAGGCATTTTAATTAAATTACATGCAATGATGTTTAAAATAACGCCAACGATAAAAGTGAAAGGGATTAATGTTAAGGTTGCAGCGATAACTCCATAGGTAAAATCAATTTGGCGATATTCTTGTAAATCTGACATTGTTAGTAAAAATTCATATAAATATCATAGTATAAGTAATATTGGAATTCCTATAATTGCTGCTAATGAGTTGAGATAAGTCCCTAAAAGACTTAAAACAATCATTACGATTACGGCCCCAAACATTCCATTTGCGTGTGGTTTTAAATTGTTTTCCATTTTATTACTCCCATATTATAGTTTACTTTATCTCTTAAGTTGATTAATTATTAAAAAAATAACTTAAGAAATATTCTATGTAATAATATCATGATTTGACTATTTTTAAAATAACTATTTAGCTATCTAATAAATAATAATATCGAAGAAAAATTAAGAGTCTTAGTTAATAATTAGATACAAGTATTTTAACCGTTAATTTTGTCCTTAGGGGACCAAGCAGATTTAAAATTATCCTTGTATTAATAACCTATATTTTAACTATTGACACGCGTTATTATGTGTTAACAATATTTCTAATCTTGTTTAATACGCTTATTAATTCGCTTAAAAGACTTAAGGGCGTCATTATTTATGTTAGTGGCATAAGGTTTTAAAACGGCAATGATTTCATTGATACGTTTTTCTAGTTTATTTAAATCACCTGAGTAATCATCGAATAGTTTATCAAATATATACGATGCAAATTTCAAACTAAGATTCAGTGCTATCGGTTCCTCAAATAGATTATTTATTACAATGTACTCAATATATTTTTCTAAAAACAATAAATAATCTTCGAGTGATTTATTGTTTTTAGTTGAATTAGTTATCGAGTTTGTTCGAACGTCGTTATATAAATATAATATTTTAGAACTACTATAAATAATTTTTGCATGAGTTCTAATTAATAAAGAATAATAGGCATCCTGATGAATATTGTGATTGTTAGGGAATATTATCTTGTTATCATCTAGTAACCGCTTTCTAACGACACAAGATCAGGGGACAACGGGTTCAATTCAAGTGTTTTGATAATCTAACTTACTTAAGTTAATTAGTCCGTGGCGGCCCTTTATGTTGCCTCAAACAGAATCATTGCTTAAACGTTTTGCACCAAAGCGAAAATAATCTATTTGATGATGTTCTTTAAATGTTTTAATAATATCGTCCACAGCATTTTCCTTTAATATATCATCCCCATCAACAAATCAAATTAGATCGCCAGTTACTTTTTTTAATCCATAATTACGAGCAATTCCAGGGCCGCTATTATTTATTTTATAATAGCTTCAATTAGATTCTTTAGAAAATTTCAAACAAGTGGTTTCATCTTCTTTAAATTGGCTACCATCGTTAACTAAAATACATTCAAAGTTCTTGCTGCTTTGTTGAGTTATTGATTCTAAACATTTACTTAGATCTATAGCGCCTATATTATATATAGGAATAATAATGCTTATTTTCATTTAGCTCTCCTTTCATAGTTATTTTAAAGAGGATATTAATACGATAATAGCTTATCGATAACTTAGCATTTAAACGGAAGATTACTAATATTATAATTTTAACTTAAGAAGTTTAATAGGATAGATGAATAACGTTATCAATAAAGGTGCATTCGAACTAAATTAATAATTAAAATATCGTTTTTAGTAATGAAAACCTTTCAAAATTATATTTTGAAAGGTGGTGTAAGATTGCCCGAATAGACTTTTTTATTCTATAACAATGGTAGAACATTATATTAATTTTTATTGAGATGAACAAAGGGTTATAAAGCATAATTAATATTTATATCAAATAGATTATTTAGCGGATTATACCTTCTGGGTGCGTTGTTTAATTGTGCGAGATACTTTTAAACGCTTAAAATTTGGTGGCAAACAATAAACCGGGAAACTCAGATAATAGTCAAGACATTTATTATTATATAGATATTTGCGTACTAACTTAATTTGGATTCGCTATTTATAAATTTTTCTATTTCATCGAGTTTGTTTTTGATATTTAATAAAACTTTCTTAGCTTCTTGATCTGGTAATTTATTAACTCAACCTGATACTCGTTTTTTAATAATTCTTCCTCTAACATCTTCAACGTCATTGATATTAAAACTTGGTGGTAATATCAATAAACTTTCAATTCCAAATTTATCACTCGGAAAATAAGTGTTTGCATTATTTATTTCCTTAAATGACGTTACATATAAATTACCATCAATATTATCTTCTTTTTTAGTAGCGTGATCATAAAGGAAAACGATTTTATTTTTCGAAATACTATTATTTTTTAATCATTTATGAAATACATCCATATGACTACTTCCGTTTTGGTCTTTATTAACCGATTTAATATTGTGAATTTGAGAAACCATTAATGAACGACTTTGAAGTCCATAGGCCCTAATTGTTTTGTTGATAAGGCCGACGTCAGCGGATCCTTCAACAAGGATAATGGTTTCTTGAAGCAAATTAGCCATTGAGCAATCAAACGCGGCATTAGCATAAGTGTTAAGATTGTTTTCTTTACCTACTTTGACGATTAATTTACCCACCTCATCTCTTTTAAAGATTAATACAAGATCGGTTGAAAAATCAATTGAATTTAAAACTTCTAATGAATGGGTTGCAATGAATAATTGTGACTCTTTTCTTGACTCCAAATTATCGCTTAATAATTTTTTATAGAAATCCAAGACTTTCCTTTGCCATTTCGGGTGCATGTTTAATTCTGGTTCATCAATTAAAATGGTGTTGCAATTTGCTGAAATAGCATTAATGATTGAAGCTCCTCTGATGATAATTTGTTTCTCGCCATCACTCAAACTATTAAGTGGGATTTCTTTATTATATTTCTTAAAGCTAATCTCATTTTTAAGAACGCTAAAAGTTATATTGTTAAACATATATTCAAAAGCATTTTTAAATCTGCTAGTTTCTTCAATTAATTCACCCTCTTTAGGAAAGCGACCTTCAGCATCAAAAAATTCATTTAAACGAATTTTAGAACGTTCATTTGAAGAAGACAAAATATCTTGCACCTTAGTAGCAATACTACTTGTGGCCATTAATGAACTATTTTTATTTTGGAATACGTATTGTGATTCAGAATGTAATAATAAGGAATGAATTATATTGGTGTTAGATATTTCGTGTGTCTCATTCAAATGGGTTAATTTGAAGGTAGTATGTTTCAACTTAGTGTCAATAATTTTTTTAAGTGTAAAAGTAGCGCTATCTAAAGGAATAGCAATATTAGGATTTGATTCCAAACTTTTTGTGATGTCATCTTTTTTACCATTTAAATTAGATTCATTATTTCTAATTTTTGCTGCATTGTAAGCATATGATGAGCTATAATTTCTTCGATCAATCGCGTTTGATGATTTACCGCTATGAATGAATTTCTCTAATTCATTTTTACTTATTTCATATTCTATTTCTAATTCACAATCGTTTTTTATAAAAGGATTGTTGATCAACTCTAACAGGCTTGTTTTACCCGTCCCATTATCACCAACAAAAACAATATTTTTTCAAATTGATTTATTGTGACTTAAGTCAAGCGTGATATCACCGAAGATTGGGTGATTAGTTATTATAATTTTTTTTATTAACATATTAAATCTCCATATAATATAATTTTACAAGATTAAATATGGATGACAACAATTACGTAAACAGATATCAATAATAATGTGTTGAATCCCGAATTCAAGTGTGGTACTTGTTACTTAAATTTAGGTAATAAAACGTCGCCATTTAGAGTGACGTTTTAATTTTCAAATCCTTATTTTAAAAATAGACACATTCGTGAAAAGTGTAGATCCAAGTCTACTTTTTGAAATTTAACTTTAGGTACATTCTTTCACGCAATAATCTATAAAGTAACGTTTATAGGTATCGTTGATTTTAATATTAAGGATAGTATTATTAATTATAATGGTATTCTTCTTATGGGAAATTTATTTCCTGCCTCTAATTAAAAAGTGCCACTTTTTAATAAGATATAGGTGCTTTGATAGATAACGGATATAGAATTTACGATAAAATGATAATAATTTTATTGTAAAAATAGTTAATTAATAGATGAATGTCCACTAACGTCGATAGTTTTAATATTAATGGATTATGCCATAAACCTAATGAATATATGGTTCATCATTAATTACACTAGAACAGCAACTATTTAATAATTAGATATCTCTTATCTAATTATCAGGCTATGTTTAATATTATATTTTTAAATATAATAGGATAATAGTTATTTATCAGTTAAACATCGTTCTAATATAATTCTTATAACCCTAATGAACAACCATTAAAGCGACGAATAGCTCCTATTGGTGTAATTCTTGCTTTAATCCTAATTAACTTGCTAATGGCCTTAATATTACTAATAAATAAGAAGACGTCGCCTTCCAAGGCGACGTCTTGAGATTTCAGGATTTTCTAAAATGAGACACATTTTTTACGCGTGAAATTAGGAATACCTTTTTGTGAACGGCGATATTCATTATTAGATGGCGATCATTCAAAGATAAAGCTTGGCAACAATTGTTTTTATAGATTTATCAGCATCTTCATTTCCTGTAATATTGCCCTTTGTTTTTGATAAATATAAGGACGGACAAGAAAACGAGCCTTGCAAAAGGGCTCGTTTTCTTTTGTTTTAAATTATTCCAACTGGATAGATATACTAACCATTAGTTTTTAATTTCCAATTCTTTCGTGAAATACTATTTCTTTTTTTCATTACAAGATTTATGCATTGGTCATAAATTATTAATGTCATTGTTATCTGGATTACCATCACGATGATCAATATTTCAACAATCCCCGCCTTGAACACCACAATGTTGGGCTTTGCTCATATCATTGTGGCAATATGAACATTTCGCTTGTTGGTCTGAACCATAATGATATTCTCAAATTTCTATTGCTTTTTCATGACCTATTACTTTTCTTCCCATTTTAATTCTCCTTAATTTATAGATATAATAGGATTTTACACTAAATTTTAATGTATGTATACACATACGTTAGTATATGCAAAAGAAATGCCTTAATTTATTGATTTGGCGTTATTTAAAGTTAATTTTATTGGATGCGTGGCAATACTCTCTAGGTCATCTTTTCAGAATAATTATGACAAATCAACATAATGAATGAATTGTTCATTTAAGTTATGCTTTTATTTTATAGAACGTTTTATTTATGTTGATATAAAAATTCAGTTCACTTTAAGAATCAAGCAATTTACCAATCCGTATAAATAGTCATTAAAACGATCATAACGATAACATAACTTATGCATCACTTTAATCCTAATTGTTAGGCTACTACCCTTAATACCATATGTCATATGGTAAAACGTCGCTTTAAATAGCGACGTTTTGATTTTTAATCGTTTTTTAAGTAGAGACACATTCGTGGAATGTGTAGCTAAAAGGGTGAGGTTTTTATAAGTCAGTTTGGAGAATGCTCTAATCTAAGAAAAAATAAGCAAGTTAAATTATTTATTTTTTACATATAAAAAACCCTTCGCGATGAAGGGTTAGTGTGCGATTGGCGGGATATACCCGTTTCTCTTATAACCATTAAGTTATATCATAGTTTTTTAATTTTTGCTATTTGAAAATAATTTTTTAAAACTCTTAGCATTAAATACTAATAATTTTTTTCTTTTTAATCTATTAAGAATATATAAATATTCGTCAACAGGCAGAATATTCTTTTCTTTATAAGCATCTGTAGCTTTTAAAATATCTCCAACATTTTTTATTTTTAATAATTTACTACTAAAATTTATTCCGATACAAGATGAATGAGCAAAATGATTTCTTATTTTGTTTATATTTTCTGCAAAACTAATCCATGAAGCTAAACTTATAAATTGTTCTTTTCCATTATTTATAATATCGTCAAACATTAAAATCGAAATATTTGTTTTTAAATTTTTTACTAGTTTAATTTTCATTCCAAAACTTAAATTGTTAACGAAATGTTTCCCGTCTTTAATTTTGTTAGTTTTTTGATGCTTCAATTCCTTAATAAAACCATTATAAATTTTTTCACTTTTAAATAATTCTTTTAAAGCGATATCCTCAATTGAATTAATTTTAATGTGCTTTTCAATTTTATTAGTAAAAATATGTTCTACCATAAAACAATAACGGAGCACTAATAATCGTTTTGTGATAACACTATGAACATTTAATGTTTCATCAACATCAGTTTCTGTTAAAAGTTCTTTATCATTGATCATAATATCAAACTCACTCATTCTTGATTTTTATTTGCATTCGACCAATGATTTTTCCATATTCGTCTTGTGTTCATTTTACAATTGCGAAAGTGGTATTTCCTATTTTTCCTTGTAATGAATCTGCCTTTTCTTGATTAGAATCAAAATGAAGGACTTGTTTATTGTTTAAAAAATTAGAACCTGGAGTTAAATCATATCCGTTGATAGGTCATATATGATCAATTGTTCATCCGTGTGGCCCGCTCGAATTGTAGTTACATTTATAAACTTTTCTACCAAAGGGGTCAAACCCCATTAACTTATTACCAAAACAATGTTTTCACACTTTTTCTGCTTGTTCACTCATTTTTTTATTCTTTCTTAATTAATTTGCTATTTCATATCCGTTATAAATTTTATCTATGTAACTTTATACAAAGTGGGATATGTCTCAATTATACTTGCTGTTCCATATAAAACGATTATGAATTCTATAATTCTGGGACTTATTAATTGAAACTTAAACTAAAAATAATTAAATAGGCATAAGATGATTCGCCACCGGCTTGATTGTTCACCCCTGTTTATGCATTTAAAATTTGAATATTTTAATAATAATAGTACGTTTAAATAAATATGTCCACTAACGTCAATAGTTTATTATCATAACGATTATAGACATAAACCTAATGAACATATAATTCATCACTAATTGTGTTGGAACAAAACGTGTTTAATATTATATTTTTTAACATATCACTCCGACTTCTACTTATCAGTTAAACGTCGTTCTAATATAGCTCTCATAACCCTAATGAACAACCATTAAAGCAATGTAATAGCTCCCATTAGTGTAATTCTCGCTTTAGCCCTAATTAAGCCTCTAATGCCCTTAATATTACTAATAAACAAGAAAACGTAGCCCTGAAAGGCGACGTTTTGAGATTTTATGATTTTTTAAGATGAAAGACATTATCTGCGTAAGAAGTTAGTGTTACCTTTTTATGAGCGGGAATATTCATTATTAGATTGTAATCATTAAATATAAGGCTCGAGGAACATTATTTTTTATATGTTTATCAGTATTCTTCTCTTCTTATAATATTGTATTTGGTAGATGCTTTTTCTGCATTTTTTAGATCATTTATATTATAAAAAGAAACATATCTACTAACCTGTGACAATAGCATTCCATTTATATAATCTATTTGATCTGGATCATCAATATTATATACACTGTATGTTAATTTATCATTATTGCTAGGTTCACGAGCAAATCTACTATTAACAATTTTTATATTCTTATTTGTGCGTTCCACATCATGAGTGTATTCAATTATATTTGGTAAAATTAGGCGATTGATAATCGATTTTTTAGAAATTTCATGTTTTCGTTTAGTCAAATCCAAACCCGGTATTGGGGGTAAATTTCCATCATTGCATATTAACGCGATACCTATTTTCCGTGTAAGATAGAAAAATTCTAATAGCACCGAATTATCTTGTTCGTTAAACATAATAACGCCATTAGTATCGGTCATTAGAAAATTACCGCTAATTTCACTTGGAATATTGATAATTTTAATGAATGATGAAGTAATGCCATCAAAAATTCTATTATAGGGATTTTGCTCTAATTCAAAAACTTCGGTTTGCACATTTATAGGCAATAATTTATGAGCCATATTTAATTCACCATATTGAACTAATCGCTTAATATCTTGTTCCCCCATTGATTCCATTAACTTAATCTGCTCAAAGGATATATCCATTAGTCGCGCTCTTAACAACTCAACTTTTTCTATAAACTTCTTTTGCTTTGGGATTTCGCATTGATTATCCATATCCTCGTAAACATCCAATATAATGTTCATAAATTCTAATTGTTCATTTTTAATAGTTAATTCACTTTTTTTACTATTAACAAGATTGTAAATTTTATCGCCTTCGAGATTTTTAGCTCGTTCTCTAATCGCGGCGTGGCGATTTGCCAAAGATATTAAAAACAACTTAAGAACATTAAGTTCTCTCCTATTAAAAACAACGGTTCCTGTGTTAACGTTATTCTCCAATTTTGTTAAAATTAGAGCAAATTCATTTTCGAATTTACTAAATCTATTTTCTATTTGATTACTAATTTCACCGTCATATTCATAAAAGCATTTTATTTGAAAAACGTCCTTTGAATCAAATGCAATCTCGCTATATTCATTTTTAAGTTTATCGTAACATAAATATTTTTTGTTTTCTTGTGTAAATCTTCTTATTATAAACTTAGGTATATAATGTTGCTTTTTAGTATGTTTCCCCATAAACTCACTCCTTTTCAATAATTAATCCTTAAATGTTTTGATAATGATTATTTATCGTACGCTCCTACTGCGTTCTTTTTAATTAAATCAATATATTCAAAAACATTACTAATATAATCTTTACTATCACATTTATTTAAAAGTAATCAAGCTTTAAAAGCATCCTCATTCAAATAAATAAATTCTAAATTTTTTTTAAGATTTTTCGCAACGTATTTACTAATTTTACGATTTCCAACTATATTACAAACTATTGTATTATCTAAGTTATCGTACATTATCTTGCCAATATTAAGATTGTAATCTTTCGCAAATTCAAAATTCATATTTCCTTTTTTATCAACATTTTTACTAACCACTATATTTTTAATTAAATTCATTTTTTGATCAAATAATTTAATATTAGCTTCCGACCACTCCTTTTCTTCGTTTTTCTTGTTTTTGAGAGTTTCAATAAACATTAATTGAAAATTGTTATTAATTTTTTTAGTCAATAGAGAATCGGTTTTAATATCATGTTTAGACAAATTGATTTTTTTAATTTTAATCAGAGTTCTGCCAAGTACTAATTTCTTTTCTTTTTCATTTAAAGATTCGAATTTCTTAATAATATCTCTTAAGGTAAAAGCGTCATACATAGCATTATGTTTTTTATCTGAATTTATATCTATTTGCAATTCTCTACATAAATCATCAATACTTGCTGAATATTTAGTTGTTTGATAATTCTTTAGAACAGCATTTTGATAATCAATAAAATCCATTTTTTCAAAAATCTCAGGAGCTAAATGATGTTTAAGAATTATTTCATCATAATCACCAAAATAAATTATCTGGCAATCATCAGTAAGTGTGAGAAATTTCTTGAAGATTTCCTGGTTGTTGGGATAGATTTTAAGCGATTCAGTTTTTATATTTAGCATTCTTTCAATTTTAGGTGATAATTCACACTCGGGATTACTATATCAATCAAATGTAGTTATTTCGCCTTTATCATTTATTTTTATTCCTGATAATTGAATTAGACGAGGATCATCTGTGTAACCGTTTGCTTCCATATCGATATAAATTATTGATTTTTTTAAATCTAACTTATATTTATTCTTACTATTAATTTCCTTGCCCATATTCATACACCTCTTTAATTTATTATAAATAACAAAACTAACAATAGGCAAAAACCTAACAAAAATTACGATATAGATTGGAATGTCATTTCCAAGCCATCGAATTGCAGCTGTTGAAGATATCAAATAATTTAACCAACCCACATAAATAACCATTAAAGCGGTGTATAACACATGTTATAGTTATGCATCGCTTTAATTCTAATTGTTACTCTCCTACCCTTAATATCATTAACACAAGATAAAACGTCGCTCTGGATAGCGACGTTTTAATTTTTAATCGTTTTTTAAGAAGAGACACATTTCATGAAATGTGTGGTTTAAGGATGGTTTATACAATTTGCTTCCTTAGATAATTTTTTCTAATTTAACTATTTATTTCATAAATTGCGATATCAATATCACCGTAGCTCGATTTAGGGGGCAACATTTTATAATTAGTATCAAAGCTAGAATTGGTATTAACATTTTCAAAAACTTCTTGATAATAAGATGTTGTAGTATCTAAAACGAAATAATTTGGTTTGATAAAATCGGCATTCCCTAGACAAACATTATTAATCCTTTTTTGAAGATTATCAATATTGTTGTGATATGTTGGATCATTATCGCTTTTTGATGCCGCAAGGAAACCAAAGGTTGTGACTCAATATGAACGAGTACTTTGTTGAGCAATCTCATTGGATATATCTTGGCCCCGGCCTAAATATGTCATAATTGGTAAATCGCTAATAAAGGTATCCTCGTGAGTTATTTCACCTAGTGAATTCTTAAGATATAATTGTTCGTTATGATTTAATGTTTGAAAGTTGTCGTTAGCGTTATTACTGAAAACAACTTTTGGAGCAACATCACTACGATATTCAGCATTATAGAAAATAAATGAAGTGATTAAACAAGCGGTTGATAATAACGATACGATTCACGACAGCGTCAACTGGACGTGCCCCTCACTTGTAATTTTGGTATATCATTTATATTGAATCGGAGCACTATAATAAGTCCCAAAAAACGTCGATGTAATAATAAGTACGATAACAGCCATGTCAGCCATGCTGCCCATCCCAAAATTTAAAAACATTAAACGTCAAGTTGATCCATGGGAAGATGGTTCAACATTCATAATTAACATAAATATTGCACCATATAATGAAGCCCCGATTAAGAAAGCTAACTCTTCAAATATTTTTTGTTTTTCATATCAAAGATAGAAAAAGACACTACCGATAATTACAAAGAATCCTAAATATAATCAAACCATTCATTTTTGATAACTTGTGGATTTAATAATATAATCATAAGTTACTATGTTCATGATGACTGCAAAAAGAAACAATATAAAGATTGAACCGATAAACCATTTGTTATTAATGTTGATATGTTGCATTATATTTTTATCTTTTCCAAAGTTAAAATGATTCATTAGTTCATATAATATTACGCCAATTATAAAGATCGCATAAAACAAAATCAAAATAGCTTGAAGTGAAGCTCTTGATACGCTCGGCGCAATTGTTGCAACGCCAATTAAGAAACCATAGGTAAGCGATAGAATAGTTACTGCTAAGGACAAGATTACGTCCTTGCTATTTTTAGTAAAGAAAAAGTAGGTTGCAAATAATAATGCCATTGGAACCGACAATAAAGCACCCGTTGGACTAAAAAATTCTAATGCAATCAAGGGGATAAAACACGAAATATTTTTATAGCGGATTAAATAGAACATCGAATATAATAGAATGGCGCTTTGAAATAAAATATTTCCAGCAACAATCGCAGCCAATCAAACGACGATTATAAAAGCCAAGAAGAATTGCATTATTGAAGCAATTACCAAACCCTTTGGGCCACAACATTTAATTAATACGTATTGATATAAAACACTACTAATCATGACAAAATAAATAATACTATTTAAATAGTAATATAGTGGAGCAACATTGTTTCCTAAAACACTATAAGTAAAATACATACTAGATGTTTGATAAGAGAAATCAGTATTAGTTACGCCGTCGAAACTATATGAACCATTTCTAAATAATGCCGAAAGATTAATGTAGGCGTTAACATCACTCTGTTTAATTTGTAAGAAAACAATCACGATTGAATAAATTAGCGCAACCAATATAAAGCCGGAGTATTCGAATGCGATACCTTTTAAAATGGCGAATCGATTTTGAGATTTTATAATTGATGTAGTTAGTAAACTTAAATAGCTAAATAAGATTAATCCGAACACAATTCACACCATAATACTATAACTATTGAAATCAGAAGTTTTATAAACCGTTCATGGTGTTAGAAAAATCTCAAAAATAGCAAAGAAAAGAAATAATAAAAGTGATGAATTTTCCTTTCATCCAAAATTTCTTTGAATGTAAATTGTGGTTGGAACAAGCAATATAAAGAAAATTGATAAAAAATAAACCATTCGTATATCCTGACTATTTTGATATATTTCCCTTATTAGTAAAATATATCAAAATATTAATTAATAAATTTTAGCATACTTTTTTAATACCATATTAAATAATTATGACAAAAGGTAATGATGAATAGGTTTAAGAATGTTGATGGCTTCTAATATATTAAACAGTACCGCGATACACTTTGTGAAAATTCTTTTTTGTAAACTTCAAAGATCGTAATTTAAATCTATTAAATTATTAACATAGCGATAATTTGTATCAATATATCCTGTATTTAATCGCTTCTTATAGTTTTATAACAATAGTATAATAACTCTAAGTAACAAATCCAAAAGTTGTAGAAGTGCCTAGAGAGATTAATTGTTAATATTGAGGCTCGCATCTAATGCATAGTGGTTAAATTAATTTCAATTTATGTTTTATCACCATCAATATTGTAGAAAATGAAGAGTCCGACATTATTGGAAGAACATTTGCTTTTTTAAAAATAGATCGTATAATGATTTTATTTGATGATCTTTAATCACCCTTTTTAACGTAACTTATGACTCATATTTCAAACATTTAATATTCAATGTATTTATAAACAAAGCATTCGTTTCTAGAGGAAGTATTGATTAGGGGATGTTCGCAGTCTACCAATCAATTATACTATTCACCTAGATAACTTTGGTCATGATTTCCCAATTACTTTCCATATCATTTCATCTATTATAACTATTAATTTATTATTATATTAGCATAGTTTTGTTATTTGTATAAGATAACGCGGGTTAATATTAATTTTTCTAATGGTTATCAATAGCATTACATCAATAAGGAATCTTGATAAAGTAAAACTAATGATTATTCTGATAGTTGTTAATCATCTAAGTGTTGTTATTTTTACAAAGTTCAGATGAGACGATAAGCTTAATCCAAGATAATGATCAGCAACCTACTCCAACAACCATTAAAGCGATGCAAACACATGTTATCGTTATCGCTTTAATCTTAATTGTTAGTCTCCTACCTTAGTATCATTGATACATAATAAAACGCTGCTATCTAGAGCGACGTTTTGATTTTCTAATTATTTTTTAAGAAGAGATACATTCATGGAATGTGTAACTAAGGTTGGAGTTTTTATAAATCGATTTGGAGAATAATCCGATCTAACTAACGCTTACTATGTCATTTACTCTAATTGTATGTGTTCTTTTATTTACATCAATAATATCGATTGTAATAAAATTCATAAAGAGCTATTTTATCTAAATTTTCGTAATTTATAATTCTAATTTGCTTTGTAGTATTTCACTGTTTTCATTTTAGTCGATATTTAATGCTTTAACTTCGGATTTCAAACTTACTGTTTTTTCAAAGCAAAGAGAACAAGAATTTATAGTTTACTTTGTTTAAATTTTAATACTACATTTTTACTAAATATATATGCTTCTTTTCTAATATTTTTAAAAATAGTTAAACTTATTGCCAACGAAACAATAAGCGCAACGACTAAAATTAAAATATGGATTCCAATCACGTATCACCAAGTGCTGTTGAATGATAAAAAGTCGAAACCATCTAAAGAAACGAATAATTGCATTAATCCGCTGCAGATAGCCGCTAAACTAACAAATAGTAATAATGGGAGCGCTAAATGTTTTAAATAAAAACTAATTTTATGAGTTTCTATATAATTAGTTTTATGAATATAGACAAAAGAAACTATATATTTAAATAAATACGCCAACAATGTTGAAACCATCAACAAGACAATAACAACATTAATATCTAGTGATAAAAGAGAACAAATTATAATAGAGCTAATTGAAAATAATGTGTTTATTACAGCCTCAATATAACACATTTTAAGCCTCCATTTAAAAGCATGGTTAATAGATAGAACATTTTCTAACGGGCCACGGCAAGCTTGCACGTAAATCGTTATTCCAACTACTAAACTAATCCACACATCATAGTATTCGTTTTTTGATCCTAGAATAGATGCGACAAGAGGAATTAACGGAACGGAGATTAACGCAGAAATGAAACCGATAGAAGCGCCAGCTTCTTCGTATAGTGAATTTAGATTGCTATCTATCTTGTTATCATTTTTAATGTAAAGGCTTGCAAAGGTATACATTGGTGCGCTAATTATCATATTAAGCATTGTAAGAATTGCGTTAAACCCCATCATATATAATGAATAACGACCGGCGATTTCAAATGAATCAACATTAAAATTATTGTAAATCGCTAATATTATTAAATCAGTGTTTACAACTAATTGAGCGATTATAGCCTCTGTTAAAAGAAACCTAAGTTTATTTTTGACTTCTATCGAAACTTGATTTACATTTTTATCATATTTGTATCAAGGGATAATTTTTTGTCTCATTAACCTCCCTATCCCTGTGACAAATAAATTAGATAAGCCTTGCAAGAGAGCGATTATAATTAAATTTCAAACTGATGTAATTTTAAAAAAATGGTAAATTCCCTCTAAAGGAATATAAATGAAAATAAAGATATTTGAAATTAGCACCGCTAATGTAGCGAAAACTTGTCTTAAATAGTTTTTTTGCATTATTGTCAATATGATTAATTCTGTTGGTAAAATAATGTACATAAGACTTGTGCCTAACGTATTAGAGAAAACTAATAAGGCATTTAATCATGCTGTTCCAGTTCTGAAATCCCCTATTAAGAAAGGGAAAATAAGTGATAAGAAAAGAGATTGCAAAATAAAATAGATGAATCTTTTTCTTCATATATATTGAATTTGAGACATTTCAGCATTAGTTTTTTCAAGATCGTTTTTATTAAATGAATCCATTCAATATAAGGGGGCGAAACTAGTTACACTAGTTAGCGTAGAAGCTATGTACGGAATTAATGAAAGCGCTATACTTAACAAACCATAGTCCGATGTGGAAAGGAAACTATTAATTAAAAAAACC
The DNA here is from genome assembly GCA_021378535.1 of Ureaplasma sp. Hg1. Taxonomy (GTDB): domain Bacteria; phylum Bacillota_I; class Bacilli_A; order Mycoplasmatales; family Mycoplasmoidaceae; genus JAACJV01. Next base: position 25,488 of record JAACJV010000001.1, read on the forward strand.
CTAATTAATGTCATACACAGCATAATTAAGTTTGTGAAAACACCTACACTTACATTAAGGTAGGAAATTTTTCTAGGCGTCATATTTTTATTGTTTAATTTAGCTAATTTTAGACTCTTCATAATAATATAATATCATGCTTATAACTTAATATCTAATTCGCTTGTTTTAATAAAACATTTAATAGGATTTATTTGGTTATTTTATTTTATATAAATAATTATTTTTGGTATAATTCAAATAATCTAAATAAAGATTTTTAGGAGATATTTATGAATAAAGTTTTAGTTATTGGAGATGTTATTTTAGACCAGTATATTGATACTTCTACAAAGAAAATATCAGATGAAGCTCCAGTTATTGTAAGTCGTGTAGGCTCTAAAATACTTACACTTGGTGGTGCGGGTAATGTTGCACGTAACATCGCTGCATTAGGGGGCGATGTGACTTTGCTAAGTATTTGTGATCCAATTTACGAAAGTATAATAATGCCTTTACTAAAAAAATGAAATATTAAAAATAAGTTATTTTTTCAATCAAACAGCACGTGTATCAAAACCAGAGTAACATCGAGGCATCAACAAGTATTCCGTTTTGACGAAGAATACGACGCCATAGTATGTGAGAAAATAGAAAAAGAATCAATCGGTTCTTTAAACGCACTTATTGAAAGCCACGATATCATTGTTGTGTCAAAATATTTTGACACATTTTTAACAAAGAATCTTATAATACAAATTATGAATAAAACTAAAAAAATAGGGAAACCAATTATTGTAGATTCTAGACAGGCAGATTATGAACTATTTAGAGGGGCAACAATAATCAAACCTAATTTAAGAGAATTATCAATTCTAGCTAAAGATGAAATAAAAAATAAAACTAGTGAAATAATATCGACCACAAAATTTTTGGCAAAAAAATTGGATATTAAATATTTTATTACAACTCGTTCTGAAGCGGGTTTTACAATTACCGGGGATATTGAATATAATCAATCGTCTAAAGCGATTGATGTATTTGATGTTTCAGGGGCGGGCGACACTTTCGTTGCAACTATAGCTACCTTTTGAAACCTACGGCCTAATGGAATTAAGAATTCGGCCAATATCGCTAATGAAGCTTGTGCGGTAGCCGTTAAAAAATTCGGGACTCAGGTTGTTTTTAATTACGAATTACCTCACATTGATAATAATCTTGAAATTTTAAAGGCTGAAGTACGTGTGCTTAGAAACAATGATAAAAAAATAGCATTTACAAATGGAGTATTTGATATTTTGCATGATGGTCATATTTTTAGCTTGAAAGAAGCGAGCAAGTATGGAGATTATTTAATAGTGGGACTAAATAGTGATAAAAGTGTTAAGAGATTAAAAGGGGACAACCGCCCAATTAAATCACAAAAAATTAGAAAGTTAATTTTGGAATCTTTTTCCTTCGTAGATAGGGTTGTTATTTTTGATGATGATCCAAGCAAGATTCTTAAAATAATTAATCCGGACTTCTACATTAAAGGCAAAGACTACACGATTTCGAATCTTCCAGGACATGAGTTTGCAAAGAAAATAATATTAGTTGATCTAATTAAGGATTCATCGACTACAAATTTTATTAAAAAGATACAATCAAGGAATGAGTAAAACATTAAGAATAAGTAAAACTGTTTTAGAATCTATAGTATTGTAGAATAGTTTGTGTGAATTCACTTTTTACAAATCTTAATGATGATATTTTGGTGTCAAACTTATATTTAATTATAACGTATCTTCAACTAGGGTACGTAATGGGTTATGATAAGATTTTAACTCACAATAGTTGTTATTCGTTTGTCGGTTCGGTTGAGAACAAATAAACAATGAAATTGAATTTTAAAGAGTGATATTTTTTTAAACTAGTCCAGTAAAAAGTAATGCTCTTTTATTTATTAGAAGCGTGAGTTAACATTATCATACGTGCATAATTTTATTTTATTTTATTTTTAATAAAAGGCATTTTTCATTTTTTCATTTTTTGTTTAACAATAAAGGGTAACCTATATCAAGTTGGTAAAAAAAGGAAATTAAATTTTCTATTAATATTAAAAGAAATGCTATTATCATTACAATATTGTAATATGTTTATATCCATTAAATGGATATAAGCTATTTCCTGTAAATTATGTTTTAGATAATATCTAATTAAATCTAATTCGCAATTATATCTTTTGTCATCCCATTCTTGACCAACGCTATTCCCTTCACGATTATAAAAATATGCGGATAATACCTTGGGAGTTGAAAACATAGTTTTTGATATATTCAAAATTTGATACAATAAAATAGAATCTTGATAAGATTTATTTTCTGCCAAATCTTCAATTTTATAAAATAATGAACTTTTATAAAAATGAGCTGCGGGGCATGTTATCGTAGTGTAAAATTTTCGCCTATTTATTATTTTTTTACTAAATATATTAATGTGAGTTTTAATTTTATTTTCAAAATCTATACCATTGTATTTTATCAGAGACCCGCTTAAAACATCGTTATCTTTGATTTTTTGAGATACATAATACAGTGTCTTTTTTAAATAAAAATCATCGGCATCTAATATCGAAACAATTTCATTATTAACCAATTTTTTATTTTTTACATAATTAATTACAGAACCTCAATTACCATTTTCCTTACTATATAACGTTATAGTTTTGGGAAATTTTTTACATCATTCTTCAACTTTTATTCTGGTTTGGTCAATTGATCCATCGTCAATAATAATAATTTCTATATCATCTAAATCAATATTTTCTTGACCCAATACTGATTTTATAGCTTTATCAATGTATTTTTCAACGTTATATGCTGGTATTACTACACTAAATTTCATTCCCTTGCTCCGTTTCTATCATAAATGAATTAATGTTTATTATATCGTGTTAATTGTGAAAGATGAATTATTTGCTAATTAACTATCATAATTTACTGAATGAACTATTTTTTTACGGAAACTTTCAAAGCCACGACCTAAATGTGTTATTAAATTATTCGTTTTATTTGTTGCGTTTAAAATATTATCAATTACTAAATCAAAATTAGTGATTCGCGATAATTGATAATCTATGATTTCATTATTATAATGTATGTATTGCAACCTAAAAAATATTGATGCCGCAACTTATATGGATGAAAGAAAGTTGTAAATCATTTTTGATTCAGCTTATTAGTTCTGAAACCACGACAAATTAAATTTATTTCCGAGTGTTTATTATTGGTGCTCTATTTTTGTACCTTAAACTAAACTAGACCTATAAAAAAGGACAACTTTAAACCCTAGCTTCGGCAAGTGTTTTTCATTTTATTTTTTTTGTATTCTATAATGATTATAGTAATTTTTTATATATGTTAATTGTTTCGCTCTTCCTTAATATTTTTCTGTTTATTTTGTTTTAAATATTCTAATTTTAAAATACTGAAGAAATATTCGATTTTTAAATTATCCAACGATATACACCTTGGTAATTAAATGATTGAATGCCTTTGTGAAATTTAATATAATTATGATTCTTTTTTAATAAAAAGTACAATAAATATACCTTGATTTTTGAATTGAAATAGATAATCTTAAATTTTATTTTTGAATGAATTTATTTCAAACTACTGAAACGTCTAAATTTAATTATTTTCCCTCTCTAAATATATTTAATTTAGTTATTTTTGTTGCGCTTACCCATTTAATCTCTCGTTGATTGCATTCATTTGATTATGAAGGTTTGGTTAGCAAGTCGATTTGGTGAATTCCAAATTTTATGGTAATATAATAATTGGTTTATAATCTAATATTTTGTTAGCATATCTATTTGGTATATAGTTTTAATAAAATACTCAAAAAATTTATTTGGACACTTTTGCTATAACCCAAATAATTTGAATATAGATTTTAGGAGATACAAGATGTCGGAAAATAAGCAAAATTTTTTAGTATTTCTTTTAGATTACTTAGGTGATTTTATCGTGACATTAAAAACATTAGATTTACTAAACAAAGACTTCAACGCCAATTACTATCTTTTGACATGATTAAAATACAAACCTATAGTTGAAAAATATATACTTGAACAAAATAGAAATTTAAAATGCATATATATAGATAGTGAAAAAAATATTGATGATGAACTTCAATTTTGTTTGAGCAATATTAGATTCCATAAAGTTATAGGGTTGTCCGATCTAAATAAATGGAAAGTTTTTAGTAATTTAAATAAAAAAAGTAAAAAATATGTAATACTAAAATCAAGACCCAAATGATACCAATATTTTTATAAATTATGAAAGAATGTTAGAATTAATATTAATTTTACAAACATACACTGTAGCCAGAGAATTTTTGTAGAAACCAGTAAAATTTTTAATATAAATACTAAAGTTTTTTCCTCTAATTTTAAAATAGGAGAAAAAATAAGAAAAAATTATGTAATAATATTAGGTTCTAATGTAAAAGAGAAAAATATGTCCCCAGACATATATGGCGGATTAGCAAATAGACTCTTTAAGGATTATGGATTAAAACCTATTATTATCGGGACCCAAAATGAATTGTATCTTCTTGAGCAATTTAAATTATCTTATAAACATGAATTTATAGATTTAGTGGGCAAAACAAAAGTTATAGATGTTTTTGACAAAATTGAACATTGTAATTTTATTCTTACAAATGATACAGGACCCTATCATATAGCTAATTTTTTAGGAATTAATACATTCCTTTTTATCAATAAAAATTATGAAAAGACGAATATAATAAAAAAAATTTGATATCCATATAAAGAAAGTGAATTTTTTTTAAGATTAGATAGAAATTTTTTTAATGATAATTCTCCTGTACGAAACATACAATTAATAGATAAAATATATAATCAATTATGTGACGAATTTGTCGAAGCAAATAACGGGGTTGTAAAATTTAGAGGAAAACGAGAATAATTAAATTCATAATATGCGGTTAAAGATAAGTGCGAATTAAAGCCATTTTATCGACCAACATATATTTATATTGATGCAATGCTGATTCAAACCGAAATAATGTAAAATAATAATATATGTCAGCTGAACACTTAAACGGTTAGTCGCATTATATATTTATACTTGCTGAAATAGCTCTTTATAAAACCGATAGTGTTATACTAATTAAGTATCCTTAAAAATCTTTTTACTAGTTTAGTTTAAATGACGGAGATGTATTAGTTTGTTCTTTGGCGACTTAAAAAGTATTAGCAGAAATTATTAAAAATTATAGCCATTATATTAGAAAGGTAATAAAAAAGTGTTATTTTTGACGTGCCTTAATCTATTGAAACATTTGGACATATTTAAATCCGTGATAAAATAAGTAATAATTAATTATTGTGAAAAGAAATGCTATCTATTTTTTAGAAAAATTCTGTTGTTTATTATTTATCAATTATTTTGTGCTTAACCACTTTATAAATATTGGGAGATTATTATGAAGAAATTAATATTAGTGAATTTTAATGATTATCTCGGAGATAACGCTATCATGGTGTGGATTTTGCTTCAAATAAATAAAACCATTATTAATGTAGAAATATGGGCTTTAAGTAATAATAAATTGTTATTCCAAAGTATCTTAGGAGATCAATACAAAGAGTTCAATTTCATTTATTTTGATAAAAACGATGAATTAAAGAAAAATTATAAAAATGCAATTAAAAATAATCGTAATGAAATTAATGCAATAATTCAATTTACTGGGACTGAATTTAAAGGTTTTTATCCCGTTTTGTTTGGAATAAAGAACTATGCACTTTACTCTAGCAATGATATTAAGTTTAAATTATATTTTTGATTGCATTTATGGAGACATAGCATATGAGTGCCCAATATTAACTATACAAAAAACATTCTTAAAATCATAAAAAAAATTTATAATATCGAAGCTTCAAATAATCGGGAATTCAAAAAAAAATATCAAAAAAAAGAAAAACAATATTCAATCATGTTGGGTTCAAGCATTCCTTTGAAAATTGTCAACCCAATGATATATGCTAAATTTGCTAATTTTCTGTATGAAAAATATGAATATGTGCCTACACTCATCGGGGGTGCTATTGATGCTAAAAATCTTCGCATTTTTATTAAGTATTATAATTATAAATATGAAAACAAAATAGGGTGTAAACTTGATCGGACAATAGATATTATTGCTTCTTCCCAGTTTATTTTAACAAATGATACCTTTGCATTTCATGTTGCCCAAATATTCGATACCAAAAAAGCTATATTTATTAATAAAGATTATAAATTGCGTACGAAAATTTGATACCCTTATGAAAAAAACGATCTAGTAATTAGGTTGCCAAATGATTTTTTTATGAGTTCTACCCTTGGTGCTATATGGAATCAAGATCTATATTGTGGAACGATTAAAGAAATTGATAGTTGATTAAAATCAGAAGGCATACTTGACAATTTTAAAAAGTAGCTTCGTTATTATATAATATTATAAGAATCAGTATAACAAAATAGATGATATATTCATAAAATAGATAATCCAATTTGAGGATAATATTAGCATAATAGGTGTTTGAAATATATTTCAAACCAGTTTATATAACAATTAAATACACGGTTATTAATAAAGTATTATATAATAGATGTATATATGGATATTAATTAGATTATTTTGAGTTATTTCTTGTCCTGCTTTTGTCCTCCATTTATAAAGAAAGAGTCATACCCCAAGGTTAAAAAGTGATAAAATTAAGTATAATTATAACTTCTCGTAATAGGGAAGAGCTTTGTTTGAAATTGATTGAAACCATCTATTCAAACGGAGATAATAAGGATTTAATAATTAATACATATATTGTAAACACCAACCCACTAAATCAATATAAAAAAATAATAAAAAAATATATTAAGGAAATTAACAAAAATAATATAATTTATATTGATACCCCAATCAACCAGGGAAAACACATAACCTTTAAAGCTCTTAATTATAATTTTGACGACGACGAAATATTGGTTTTTGTTGATGATAAAGATATGTTTATAAAAGGGTGAAAAAATTTAATTATTCCGGCATTATCGGAACTTAGTGATGATTCTATTTTGGTTACAAATGATTATAAAAATGATAAATACGAAATATTAGGTGATGTGTTTTTAAAAAACGCCACTATAGGCCAATTTTATTATAAGTACAATAAAGGAGGCGAAAAATTATTTTGAATCCCAAGTAAAATATGAAATAATATTAATTTAGAAGTTAACGATAACAATAATTATTTTGTCTATGATGAATATTTTCACTTATTTATTCATGATATAGCGACCAAAACAATATTGCAACCCATTATTGTTCATAAATTCATACCTGGGGGTGTAACTCATAATTTTATATTAGGTCTGAAAAAAAATTATAATAATACTAAAATTATTTCTTTAAATATACTTTCATTTAATTACATAAGTTTTAGAACGAAAATTAATGTTTTATTCAATCTTTATCTAATCAGAAGAAAAACAAAATTTAAATTAAATTTAAAAAATTGGATTTTATATAAAATATTTGAATTTTCTTTAGTTTTCTATTTCCACGAAATTAAATCTAAGAAAAAATTTAATAAAATTATTGAAAGAGGGTACGCTAATGAATAATATTGTTTTTATCGTTATGAATCCGCATTATCAACTCGGTGGAATAGAAGCCTACAATAGATTATTATTCGAACGTTATAATTCGAAATTCAGTATAACTGAATTATCACTCATAGTTCCAAAAGAAGAATTGAAAATTAGTTCTAGTATAAATAATATTGATGAAATTTATGACCAAAATATTTCAAAAAAATTAATAAATTTCTATAAAATTAATATTTTTTTAAAAATATTTCAAAAAAGAAAAATAGAAAAATTAATAACGAAATTATTTATTGATAAAAACTTCCCCAAGGGTACAATTATTATAAATTGTACAAATTTTAAAATATCTAGAAATTTAAAATCAAATACAATCTGAGTTCAGCATTTTGATCCTAATTTTCTAAAATTTAAAAATACGAAAAAAGTTTCAGTGAGATATTTACTCACTTTTTATAATTTTATCTTTAAAAAGTACTTGCCTTGAAACTGGTGTCAATATACTGTTACTTTTGATTCGAAAAATAGAAAAAATTTGGATATTAAAAACAACAATAATAATTTTTGCATACCAATAGCTATGTATAATAAGGAAACGATAATTAAAAATTTTATTTCAAAATCTCTTTCGCCAACACCCAATAGAATAATTTTTTTAGGGAGATTAAATAATGGCCAAAAAAATATTGTTTTTCTAAATGAAGTTGCATCTTATTTAAATGAAATAATAGATGTATATGGATATGGCGAAGATGAAAGTTTGCTTGATTTAAAGAATATGAACTATCTAGGCAAATATAATTCTGCTCAAATTCCAAAAATTTTAGAGAATGCTAAATTCCTGATTATGACTTCAGATTATGAGGGTTTTCCTGTAGTTTGTGTGGAGGCGCTCTCGCATGGAGTGCCTTGCATGTTAAGAAACACTTTCGAGAGCGCCGGGACACTTACTAGCTACTACAAAAACTTGCTCGTGGAAAAAGATAAAACACCTTGGGAATATGCTCAAATATTAGAAAAAAGTTTTAATATGTCTCAAAAAGATTATCAATTAATGTTGGTAAATCTACAAAAATTCGTTCTTAAAGAATTAAATCTTCATACATTTTATGAAAGCTGAGATAAAATTTTAGAAAAGGTTAAAAGCGATGAAAAAGATTTTAATAATTAGTTTAAAAAAACATAATAATTTTGGAGGGATTGAAAATTATAATCGGAAATTAAGTGCCATCCTTAATGCTAATGATTATGACGTAAGTGAATTTTATTTTATGGATAATATTTGTGGCATCGAAGATGTAAGATACATTCATCCCGTTTTTAATCCCGATATATTAGCGATGCATACAAAATATTTAACAGTTAAAAATCCAATTAAAAGAATGTATATTATGTTTAAAATACATATTAAAATAAGAAAATTTATTTATTCAATATATTCAAAATATGATTTAATTATTGATTGCACTTCTGTTTATTTTAAAAAATTTAAAAATAAAGAAAATTATATTTGAGTTCAACATGCGAATCCAAATTACTATTACGGGCAAAATAGTAATATGTTATACTCGATTAAATTTAAAATTTTTAATATATTGCTATTTAAAACGCTTAACCCTTTTGATAAAGCGAAAAATATTGTGCTATATGATGCTTTTAATAAAGATGTAATTAAAAGAAAGCAAAATATTAGATACCATTGTATTCCTTTGTGTTCTTATAATGAAAAATATATTTTAAATAATAAGCATGATTATCAATTATCCAAACACACGAAAATTATTTATATGGGAAGAATTAATCAAACTGCAAAAAATGTAAACTTTTTAGTTGAGGCGGCTTATTATTCAAAAAAACAAATAGAATTATGAGGGAAGAAGGAAATACCTTATCACGAAGGAAAGACAAAATACATGGGAGAATACCTTCCAAACCAAATAAAAAGTATTTTAGAAAATACTAAAATATTAGTTTTAGTATCTAATTTTGAAGGATTTTCCTATGTTTTAGTCGAGGCTTTAAGCCATGGAATACCGATAATTATAAGAAATACTTTCCCATCGGCAAATTTTTTGACTTCTAAAGGGACTGGTGTTTTGATTGATAAAAATAAATCACCTATTTTCTTCAGCGAAGCTATCAATCAAATGTCCGATGTCATTGATGATGATGAGTATCTGAAATATGTATCAAATTGTTTCGCTTTTAGTTTAGATGAATTAACAATAGATAAATTTGAAAAAAAATGAATTGGATTAGTAAATTCCATTTTATTTAGATCTTAATTCTTATCGTATTTATTTTATTGAATTATCCAAACAAATAGAGATCTCTTTTTTTTAATATAGTTATTATGATAAGCACATATTGTGACCACATTATATATGATGTTATTTAGTTGTAATATGATTAACTAAGGATAGAATGATTGAAAAAATATGAAAACAATACTAATTTATTGATAATTGTAATATCCACTATATTAGACCAAACGAATTAAATCGTTTACTTGAGATAATTTATTTAGAAGAGTTCAAATCGAAGTTTAAATAATAGTGATAAATGATAATTCAGAGTTGATTATAATGATGTGTACGAAAAATGATCCGAATCAAACATAGAATTTATTAACGATAAAATAAATAATTCCAAGCACAACACCCTATGATAAAATTTAGGGAATGTACTTTCTTTGTGGATATATAAAAAAGTGGGTACTTAACCCCGCCAAGGAAAACAAGTGCCCATGAGTAATTATACACAATTTTCAAAAGAAGAAAGAATTAAAATAGAGGCGTATTTTAGACGTTGGTTTAAGTTTGACAGAAATTGGAAGAAGATTAATTTTTCCATAAATCTAGCATTTCGCGAGAGATTACTAAAAATAAATTACCAGACGGAACTTATAGTAGCGATTATGCAAATGAATTAGCTGCCAAAAGAGCAACCCAAGCAAAGTATGGTTTTGAAGATAAATATTGGCACTTCATCGAATTCTTTAATGACACTTATGACAAGAGGAGGGGTATAAATCTTTCGATGGGTGTCGCCTATGAGAAATTCATCGAAGTGCCGTGTGTTAAAACGATTTATACATGAATCGAGAAAGGTATTCTCACGGTTGAAACCTTACGTAACAAAAGAAGGCCAAAGCACGACCAACGTGGCATTACACCCCGTAAACACGGAGAGAAGAATGTTGCATTGCGTTCTGAGGGCGCCAATAATCGGAAGGAATACGGGCATTATGAAATTGATCTCGTCCTTTCCTCTCATAATAGTAAATCATGTGTTCTAACATTACTAGAAAGAAAAACTAGATACACTTATACGGCGGTATTAGAAAATAAATCACAGCTAGGTGTAGATCAAGTAATCGCCAAGATAATGACACTAAATAATTTATCTGTCAAATCGATAATACCAGATAACGGTAAGGAATTCAATGGACTAGGATTACTTTGTAAAAACAATAGCATTCAATATTATTATTGTGATCCTTATTGTTCGACCCAACGAGGATCCAATGAAGTTTGACACACATTATTACGTAGATGATATCCCAAGGGTTTTGATTTCAATAGAATAACTAATATAGAATTACAAGAAACGACCAATATAATTAATAATATTAAGCGAAAAATCTTTAACTATAAAAGTTCTTCCGAATTAAAGGAAGAACTTTGTTATGATATTTAAAGTATTGCACTTGGAATTACAATTTACATTGTGTAAAGCTCCATTTAATTAATAATAAATTTTATCATAAATTGGAATTTACGCAAAGTAATCTACAGCTCCCTATTTTTGTTATATTGAGTGAAAAAATATCTAGCTTATTTTAAATGCAGCACGTATTAAATTTCAATCTTATTGTTTAAGTAAATTATAATAACTTGCTATGCTAAATTTATAAAAAATAACTATTTTTTATAAATTTACTAAAAAATAAATTATACTAATAAAAGCATTAGAATGCTTCCAATTGGTAAAAACAGTAAGAAAGTTTGCAATTTGAGGAGAGGGGTTATTTTGAGTATATTTTTAGTTATTTTTATAATATTAATGCCATATCTAGAAAAAGTTTATAATATTCTTTCGAAGCAAAAAACTAAAAGTCCGCTCTTTTTGTTTCTACTATTTTTTGGAGGATTACAGTTTTTTTCATATATTTTCATTCCAATTCCAATAACATTAACATTCATTTATGTCGTCGATTGCCTTTTTATATCTATGTATTTATTTTTCTTCCTTTATAGATATTATAAAATTTGTAAAAAAGTATACTCATCCATGACTGTTAAGGAGATAGTTAAAATTTTTATTTACAATTCCTATTTGCCGTTGCTTGTATTATGCTTGCTACTATTTGCATTATTTTTCAATGTTAATGGTAAATATTATGAATTTTGAGGAAATTCTGATACTAGTTTTTATACTGAAATTTCTCGTAATTATAACGTGGCAATGCATCAAGGAATCACCTTTAAAACAAACAGTGGTTTTATTGGAACAGAATATGCCGATACCAGTGTTTCGTTTCAGAGTTACTTAACCACGGGTCTTTATATGTTTTTGGGATTTTTATCTCCTATAGACTCATTAATGTTTTACAATATTGTTTGTCCAACTCTAATGGCCACACTATCGCTTTACATAATTGACTATTTCGTAAATAAAAAAAACAACAGATTTTCAATTTACAAACTTATAATCTATGGGTTATTTCTTATTTTTTACATTAATATTACACTAATATTTAAATATATGGTCATCAGCGATAATTTAACATTAGCAGCTATGTTCGCCATGACGGCTCTTGTTGTCTACGACTCTGATAAAAGAAATATTTGAAAAGTGTCCATTATTATACTCGCCTTTAGTTTTTTATCTTCTACACAAACAGCTTTAACAATAGGATGCGTTATTGTATTTTTAATAATAGCATTATTCTTTAATAATCTTCGTGATGCATTGTTATTTATAGGTATTTCCTGCATTCCTTTAAGTTATGTGATATTTGATGTTAGTGGTTCTTTTTGATTTATTTTGTTAGGAAATTTATTTTGTATAATAGCTCTAGTTATCTCACTATGAAAATATTTAAACAAAATACAAATTAAATCAAAGTTTATTTTAGAAGGGAATATTATTGTATCGAATAATAGAACAATATTATCAGCTTCACTTATTGTGATTGATATTGCTATTTATGTAATTATGAGTTTGTTTATTTTACATTTTTGCGGTATTGATTGATATAATTATGTTATTCCTATGATCGTAACTTTTCCGCTGTCTTTATTGGTGATATTTATAATTTGACATGATAATAAGATAGATTCGACTATAATCGCATTAACATTATTAACGATAGTGGCTTTCGTTTTGTATCCAATATACATGAGATTGCCTGGCAGTTCATCAACGTGAAGAGTTGCATGATCATCTCCGCTATTCAGCGTATCATATTCAATTATTCCTTTTGTAGTTGCTTTTTTATCAATTTCTAGTTGAATGCTCTCTAACGATGTCGTGATTAATCAATTAGATAAAGCTCTCCCTAAAATAAAATTACATTTTAATCCTAAAAATTATTTAATAGTTGCTCTAATAGGATGCGAAGTTCTATCTTTAGGTGCAATAATACATGATTATGGCAAACCTATAAATACGCAAACATCTATATACGGTGGTCTATCTAAAAAAGATATAGAAATGATTGAAGATTATAATTTTAGCGGCGGAAGAACATTTAGTGAAATAAATATTTTAAGTTATAATCAATCTGCATATGTTGGTTTTTCTGCTGAATACACCACATATAATAGTAATTTTAATTTATTATATAAATCTAGATATGAAGATAGCCAACCGTGGGAGACGTATTATGATTATTATACTTATTTTATATTATTCAATGATGAAAAGGAATACGTTGATTTTAATGACGTTTTAAATTCTTGATATCCACACGTTACTAGAATTGAACAAGGCGACAACATATCAATATATAAAAATCACAACTCTAAAGAACCACCCGGTAAATTAGGTGGAGATAGATGGAGAAAAGGATTGGAATACAAGGAAACCAAAATAAATTATCTATAAGTTTTACAGGGTATATTTTTTAGTCAATTAATTTAACATCTTATCTAATATTGATTTGAATGTTATAACGATGCTAAAGCAATAGGGAATGACTTTAAATCCGTGTTTAAAATTGATGTTTTATCTATAGGACAAATTACTTTAATTTTAATTAAGATATTTATGCTTTGAGTATATTGCAATATGTATGATATTATTTAATCACAACACATAAACAGGGATGGATTCAATGCCAGAATATAAAAACTACGCTAACTTATTAACAATAGTGATATCTACTTATAATAGGCCCAATGAATTAAACCGCTTGCTTGAAACAATTTATTTAGAAAATTTTAAGTCGGAAATTCAAATAATAGTAATAAACGATAATTCGACGCTAAATTATAATGATGTATTTAATAGATGATCTAAATTAGATGTGGAATTTATTAGTAACAAAAAAAATAATTTGAAAGTTTTAAATTTAATAAATAATAGGAATAAAATAAATGGTTCTTATTTTATGATGGTAGATGATAAGGATTCTTTTATAAAAGGATGATATAATTCTTTGAAACCATTCCTCATTGCTAATTTACACACCGATGTAATTATAGCGGCGAATCGTTTTGATGGCGCTATCAATAATAAGATAATTGGTAATCCGTTAGAGGGAAATACATATTTTGAGTTCTATTTTCAAAAAGGGAAAATAGGTGACAAAGATTGAATTATACCTACAGCTGAATTTATGGACAGTGATTTTGATTATTTGGATATTTTTAGCAACGAAAAAATTTATAGTGAATTTTTTATATATAGATTATTTTGATTTAAGAAAATGATCAAAATAAATTCATGTTTATTGTTTCATCCCTATTTCCGAGATGGTATATCTAGAAATAATATAGATATCAAAATAAGCAATCCTAAAGTGACGGAATATATTTCAAAATCTTTATTAGCCGAAAAAATATGTCTTAAAATAAGAATAATAAAATTATTTGAATTGTGACTAATAAAAAGCGATGGTAAAATTAATTTATCAAAAAAAAATTTACTTTTATATAGTTTACTAAAATCATCATTTTCCTTCCATTTAATTCAAATCTTATACATTAAAAAAATTAATTTTATTTGTAAAAATTAAATTTAAAATCATCAAAAACAAATTACACTTTATAGATTAGCGTACAAATTTACAAAGAAGAAGATTTTTACAAAATGGTGACAAAGTTATTTTTATAACACTAATTTTCTTTGTATGTGTTTTTTTTTACATATTTATATATAATTAATACATTAGTAGGAAGGGGTTATAATATGAATGTTTATATTTTTTGGTTTGGTAATGTAGAAATTGGCAAATCAATGACTGATAAATGAAATGAAATAAGTAAAATTATCCCAGACCATAAAATAGTTCTAGGCCCTTCTGATGAGGACCATGAATATCTTTTGAAAAATTACGAATATTATAAAGTAGCCTTTAAACAAAAAAGGTATGTTCAAATGTCAGATATATGGAGGTTGTATAAATTAAGTCAAACAGGTGGTTTATATATTGATTCTTATACGAATGTAAACCACAATAAAATGAACACGTGATTAAACGAAATACATGGAAAAGCTAAAAACATTTATTACAGAGAAGATAAATCATATGTAAATTTATCGATGGTTTACATTCACAATCCTAATGAGGAAGCCATAAACTTGACGCTAGCTAGATATAAAAAATATGAAAACATCGATAATTTACTGAATATTGAATTATTGCCCTTGCAATTCACATACAGTCTTCTTAAATTAAATAGAATGATGTGTGGTTATGAAAAATCAGAAAATGATTATGATGTATTTCTACCGTTAAATATAATTGACCCTAATTTAGAAGAAAATATTATATATGCTAATTTTCAAAGTTCTTGGCACAAAAACAAAGATAAGGCACTCAAACGTTGAAAAAAAGCCTTTCAAAACTATGATCATCATAAACACAAGACTTTTTTGATAGGTATTTATATGTTCTTTTTTATAAAAAATATTAGATTTTTATATTTTATTTTGCCACCATCTATATATAAAAAAAGATGTCACTCATTACTAATCAAGATATAATAATATTTTCACTTTATTAATTCGCATATAATTTTAAAATTTATTATATTTTTGCAATTTTTTATATTTTAGCGTTAAATTTATTTTAGCTAAAGCAGTTTATTGCGATGTAGTATTTATTTATAATGTTTGTTGATAGGTTATCATTACTATACAAAGTTTATGAGGAAGAAACTATTTCTCATAAACTTATAAAATTTGACCAATACATTAAACATTAACAAGGTTTTCATAGGGAGTAATTATGGAGTGAATATTTATTGCAATGCTAATATTATTGCCGTGATTACAATCAGGAATTAGAAATCGTAGTAAAGCAAGTTTTATTGTTCTGCCAGTATTATTTTTCCTGGCCGTTTATGAAACTTTTTATAATTTTTTTATAATTTTTAATTTCAATATGGAAGCCCTTGGCATAGCTACCATTTGTAGTGTTATTTTACTTGTGATTTATTACATGCACTATTTATTTATTAAGAATAAACTGCACCATAAAGAAAACTTAAAACAGCTATTAGAAAACTCCTATTTACCAATATGTCTTCTAGTAATTTTATTGATTTTTATGTTTGGACAAACTATAAATAATGCTGCATCTAGCGATGCTTCTTATTATATAAATATGACTAAAGATTTTCATGGAGGAATTCATTCAAATATATCAATTAAAGACTTATATGGAAATGATAGAAATGAGTATATGCTAATGGGTTTAAATTCATTTTTATCTTTTTTCAACGAAACAACATGAAGCGCTTTTTATAACATAGTAACGCCAATGATTATATTTTCATTAAGTTTTTATACAATTAATGATTACATAAATACGAAATCTAAAAATAAAATTAAAACGATGTTTACAACCCTTATAGTATTTTTTACAATTCTAATTTCAATACTACTAATATCAATGAACCAGGGTATGGCTAATTACTATGGAATTAACATGGCATTAGCTTGTGTTTTTGTTTTACTTTTTTTATATAGTGTGCAAACTAAAGACAAAGAAAATTTAAAATGAGTCTATTGTGTAATTATTGGTAGTTACTTTTTTAATGCAACAGCTGTCGTACTGGCCCCGGTCATGGGAGTAATAGCTTTGATATATATATTATTTAGAAAATATACGTGGTCCAATTTATGAATAGTGATTACATGCCTTTCATTTTCTTTTGCTGCATTAGGAATGGCTTATAATTTTGAAATCATTTACTATATTGGATTAAGTTTCGTTTTAGTTTTCCTTGCCGTAGCAAGTTTGAAGTTATTAAATTTTAAGTGGTTAACTAAAATTGATGATCAAATAAGTAGGGTGTCAAATCTTGATATTTGATATAAAAAAATAATTATTTACATATTCGGTTTTATAACAATTTTTATGAGTGTCTATAATTTTGTTTATGGTTGCATTGGAATTGCTGATACAGGAAGAACAATCGAAATTCTATATTTAGTAATAAACGTAATAATATTAGGGGTTATGTTGTGTTATTTTAAATATCTATTAAATACCAAAACAACACTATCGAATTTTGATGAAATATTTATTTTACAAGTAATTATCACGAGCCTATTATATTTTATAATATATCATGCTAACACTAGCACATGAAGAATTGGTTATATGCTACCCTTTGTCAATAGTAACTATGACGGTTTAGCTAAAATGGGTTTTGATACTTATCAATTTTTTGAAATTATCCCCGTTACCATAGCAATCGTTTTTGAGATCTCTAATTTTAATTTCTTTAAAAACGTAAAATTACCTTCCATAAATAATAGCGTTAAATTAGTTGGAGGAATGGGTTTAATTACCATTATCTTTACACCATTAATTACGGCGCCACTAAACTACACTAGTGTTAAGGTCAATGTGTATCGAGGGCTTGATCAAAATGATTTTGATATGGTAGATAAATATGATTTTAAATCGCAAATGGTTTGAAGTGATTTACCTATATTTGATTACAATACTTCAAAATGTAAAACACCATCTAATTATAGTCAATATACCACCAAGCACAATGGCGACACCAGTTATTCCGCAATTAAGGAATTTACTGAAAAGGGCTATGATAAATATTTTAAATATTATGTTGTTTATAAAAATTCGCATTTAAATAAAAGACTAGAAATAAACACAATAAATTATAATGTAGTTGACGAATCAGATAATATGAAAATTTATAAATATCAAGGCAAGATTCCATTAAGTAAAGACTACCCGTTTTCATACTATCAAAATAATTATGAGACACAAATCAATCCCAAAAAAAATCATGTGATATAAAATTACATGATTTTTTACTTATAAGTTTAATAGTTAAAAAAGATATAATTTTAGTAAAAACAAGTAATGTGTAACGCTACATTTATAGATATAATTATAAATAATTTGATGCGTTATATTCAAATGAAATTTTATATATAGAATGTTGATCCAATTCATGTTAAGAAAAATATAGTTGGACGTCAATAAATAAGTTATAATAAATTTAATTTAAAAAGGAATAATTTCATGGCGTTCTATCTAAAATTAATAACCAATATTATTATTTCAATAATATTGTCGCCAATAATTTTAGGATATAAATTTACTCATGCTAAGAATGTTAATTTAATAATTCCTGATCGATGACAGTTACAAAAAAATAATCCATTTTTTATGCTTAAATATTTAATTGAAAATGATAAGGCTAAAAACACTTACATATGTGTTAAAAAAAATAAGCTAAATAAGGCATTTGCTGAAAATGAAAAAATTGTTGATCACATACTATGATATAGTAGTATCAAATATTTTTTTGTCTCTTCAATAGTAAATAATTATTATTATTCACATTCATTTTTACAATGCCACCCTACAATATATCCAACGATTTTTAAAGGAAAAAATTATTTTTTCATTAGTCACGGAATAGAATTATTCACTAAAATAAGTAAGAACGGGTTAAAATATACACTACAAACTTCTAAAATTAATATCAACACAGTTAAAGATATTGACACAAGCGAGATAGATATAGATCCTAAAAAAAGAATAGATTGTCCTTTTTTTAAGAACATATATCAGAAACGAAATATTTCATACAACGGGAGGGGCCTCGTTTTTTTAACTTGGACCAAGTTTCCTGACTACCAAACCTTTTTAAAGTCTAACTACACAAAAAAAGTCGATTACATTATTAAAAATTTTGATGACGTAGACATTTATTTTCATCCCTATATGAAAGAATATGGATTTAGATATTTAAAAGAAACAAGTAATCTAAGGGACATTAGTAACAGAGATATTTTTGATTTAATATGTGAATATGATTATTGTATTGTCGATGAAAGCAGTGTTTCATTAGATTTCATCAGTTGTGGCAAGAAAGCTTATCTATTAAATTTATATAATTCTGATATTGAGGAACATTTTTCTGATGTTAGGAAAAGTTATAAAAAAAAGCCAATAGAAGAGATAAAAGTAAAGTTGTACAACAACGACATTGACTTAGGCCAGTTTAATATTAAATAGTTACTAAATTGTATTTTAAATAAATCATTGCATTTTAATCTAAAAAAACTTTTAATCACTTCTGAAGCTGGATGCCGCGTGTTATTTGAGTGAAGCTTATGTTTGAAAGAGACGGGAACGCAACAAATGTCGCTACCATCCTTGCAGCGCCAGTAATATAGCGTAATCAATCATTTCATCTTAATTTAGTATAATGTTGGGGGGCAATACGAACGGCCCTTAAACAGGGTTCTAGCAACCATCTTAAATACGCATGTACCACCCCCTCCCGTAGATTAGAAAGAAATATAGAATGGGAATGTTTAAATCAAATAACGCCATGAGACAATCATTTATTTTGATTGCAACGCAATCAAAAATGCCTTAATGAAGCTCTGGATAATAAAGTATTTTTTGAAATAATCATTGATATTCTTATAGCGAATTTTTACAATTATAAAACATTAACTAACTACCACGATAAAACGTTACGGCGATTTGAGAATTCGCACTTAAAAGGCGAATTAATTAGAACATTGCATTCCAATTAGAAAATTACGAATAAAATCATATTAAGTATTAATAGATAAAATTAACCCTTATCATTTAGACAACCCACTTCTACTAAAGATTGTTTCTTACACATTTAAAATGACTATATTTAAGGATGGAGAAATGTTCTGGACTCAACCGGTTTAAAAAATCATTCGCTAAGTTAGGTGGCAACATATTATATAACTCCAATAAAAAATATTTATTAGTTGTCGTTAATCACTTTAACAAGTTATAATATTTAAGATAATTTATTTAATTATGAAAAATATTAACAATAGTTAACATTAATTTAGAATCCGTAATTAAATTAATCAATACAAGAACGGACACATATATGATAAGCAAAATACAAAGAGTGATAAAAAAAATTCCTGTTATTAGTGGACTGCAAGAATATCTATACACACATCTATATGTTAGATTCAAAGAACGCTACTCGATTAAATTTTTAAGGGAAATTTGTAGCATAATTATAAATGTCGGTGATGGCACCGATATGGTTGTTGGCCATGGCATTGCTTTATTTACAGCTAGAAATCAAAAAATTAAAGATCAAGATATCGACATCGATATCTCAGAGAAATACATAACTGATGAGTTATGGAATAAATTTAAAGAGGCAAATATAAAAATCCATCGTATATATTATTATGGTGGTAGACCCTGTTTATATAAAATGAAATATAAGTGATTGATTTTTGATTTATTTGTTTTTTTAGAAGTTGATGGAACTACAAAATGTATTACAAATTATGGGAAACCGCAATCTACTGAAGTCTCAGATGGAATTGCGACCGTTCATGGTTTAAATGCTTTAATAACAGATGTACAGAAGTTAGATAAAGAAATAGTGGACTATCAGGATTTCAAAATTCCACTTCCAAAAAGTATGACCCAATATTTAATAAAAATGTTTGGCTACGATTGAGAGAAAGAAATAAAAAATTACGATTCAAAAAATCCTTCAACAGGCGTTGTCTACAAACTTGAAGAAAATATTTTAACAATGAAATCTTTTGAATAAATAAATTATTTATGTTTTGATTTTTTTGTATGAATTTTCATCATGGATAATTTCTACATTAGGGTTTTTAAATTCGTGATTATTATATAAATGATTTTTAATGTGTCAAGTGTCGCCATACATTTCAGAGCAATACTTGATTAAGTCAGATGGTAAAAAATAACTTTCTCCATCAATATTAGTTTTAAGTTTTTGTTGTTGAGAAATTGTAACAACTAGTAAATGATGGTTGCGATCAATTGTTCATCCGGCTATATTTTCTTGGTTTTTACTAGTAATATACTTATTGGTTGAAACCGTTGAAAAACTTCATTTGTCATCATTCTTATATCCTAAGAAAACATCGACTGTAGCGCCATTATATAAAAATTGGACACTCGTTGGTTTTTCTTTATAATAGCCAATATATTTAACAACGAATCCATTTTCGTTTGCTTTTGTTATAATTTCATCTAAATCGAATTTATCCATTAATTGAAAGTCTAAGTCCTGCCCTCTAGGCTTTTTTTGAGAACGGCATAATTCTAGTGCGTAACCACACCCTAAATAATAATTATAGTTGTTTAAAACTGCATCCATTTTCGCAACTATTTCCATATCGTATTTATTAGACTTTCCATATTGTATTTCATTGTAAACAAATAAAATTCCTAATTTAACTTGTTTAATAGGAAAAAAGTTTAGTTTAGAGTTATAGAAGAATTTTCTTCACATTTTTTGTAGCATTATTAAGTTCCATTTTATAAATTTATATCTTCAAGCAAAGCAATATTTGCTTGATAATGATAATATTTTATCATAATAATAAATGCTTGCTTAGTATTTCTAAAAAGAACTAACAACGGTTATTTATAAGTTATATATTATATAATGAGCTATATGCTAATGTATAATAACTATTAACGAACAATAATTTGATTTTAATAACATTAAGGTAGAACGGATTAATAAAATGCAAAAAAATAGCAATAAGAAATTAGCCTATATTAATATCATTATTGGTTCACTTGTAAATATTGTTATTTTAATAATTTCATTAGTTAGAACGTTTCTAATTAATGATGTTTTTTCCATTGGAGATTTTGGACTGCTTAACATTGCTTTATCAATCATACCTTACTTAACATCTACGGTAGGATGTATTACGACTTACTCAGGTATTTATTTGATTAAATCATACAACTTAGGTGATTACAATAGTCTTAATAAGCAAATTGCCCAAATAATTAGAGTTTGACGAAAACGGTTTATTTACTATGTTTTTTCAACTATTTTAGTTTCAATATTATTTCCCTTTATCATCGGAGAATGACATACCGGTGATGATTGGTTAAACGCTCTGTTGGTTTTTGCCAACTCGTTAGGGAGCACGATGATGTATATTGTTTTACCGATTGAATTAATAATTTTAACAATTATGAGGAAAACTTATCTAAGATCATTAATTCAAGTGGCATGTTATACAATCGTTAACGTTTTTATATTTACTTATTTAATTTTGGAAAAGCAATATCATTTCATTAGCGTCAAATCTACTTGAAATTTAATAATAATTTTGGGGTTACAAGGACTTTCAACCTTCTTCATTACTTTTACTGCCCGAATGATGCGTAAAAAGATAATGCCTTGATATAAAAGAGTGAAGGAAACAGAAAACTTTTCTAATGGTGAGAAAAGAAATATTAAATATATTTGGATAAGTTCATTTTTTAGTCAATTGGTTTTAAACGCTGATTTATTCATGCTAGCTGTTTACAGTAATTTTGCTAAAAATGCATTGGATATTGCGGGGATTTATGCCATTTACCTTATGAGTGCAAATGCAATTATGGATTTTGCCAAAACAATGATCAACGCCCCAATGTATTCGATGGCCAAACAACATACTGATAATAATGGTAAGATCAGTTTTGAGGCAATTTCATTATACGAGGACGTCGGTATTTTTATTGGCTTCATGGCAATGGCGGCTGGCCCTGTAATTATGCCTTTAATTAGTTCGGTTATCTCTGGTGAAAACAAATACTACTATCCGTGATTGGGTTTAGTTTTGATGGTTCCATCGCTAATTATGATGATAAAACAACCACTTGAAAACTTTTTATCAATTAATAAGGAATTTAAAGTCAAGAGTTCTTTATCACTCGTTGAGGTTATAATCAATATTATTATATCTTCAATAGGTTTAATTATTGCATATTATCTTGCTCGAACAAATATAGTTTTGACCATGACATTACTGGTTTTAGGGACTTCACTAGCACTCTTTGTGCGCCATATTTGTTTATATGTTTATATCCATAAAAATTATTTTCCAAAGAGCCATACGATAATATTTTATATTAAACGCTTGATAGCACCTTACGTTATTGTGTTATCTATAAATAGCGTTTCAGCCTATTTAATGTCGTCATTCATTCATTTATATTCACAAAATAGTCAATTCAATATTGTGCGTTTCAATATACAATGATGGGAAATAATGGGCGATCATATCTTGACAATATTTGTATTAGCCGTAATTTATTTTTCAATCGGTTTAATTATATTGCGAGAGTGACAACATGAATTTGTTGAACTATTTAAATATGGAATAACTTTTTTGCGAAAGCCATTTAAAAAGCTTGAAAATAATGATAAAGCACATAACGATTAAATATAAATAGATTGATATACTGATTTAATTAAACAAAGCGAATATAAAATTTATTATATATTGTAAACATAGATAATGCGCAGATGCGCTTTATTTACACGATGTTATGTTAAGTTGTTTATTATAAATTCATAGCAGTGCTTTAAATGTAAAGTATAATATAATGAAATTATTAATATTTTGAAAGTAAAGGGATATATATTAAATGGGATATATATCAAATGGTATAATTATGTAGTGCGATTATCTTATTAAACGCTCTAATGAAAGGCATACCAATGGCTAAGATTTTAATTATTAATATTCATAATCATAACCATATAGGTGGTGCTGAAAGATACAGCAAAAACTTAATTGAATTTATGTGTAAATTTGATTTATCAATAGATGAATTCGATGTTATACCAGAGCCCCTACAAGATGAAAAAGTGAATTTAAGAATTATTGAAAACGACTTTAAAGATCAGTTAGTTTTTAATAATTTTAAGAAATTTCATAAACACAATATTTTTTATTCATTTTATATTTACATATTGACGAGAAGAAGAATTAGGAAAACAGTCTATAAATTAGAAAAAAATAACAATTATGATTTAATAATAGATAACACTTTTTTTTACTACAAAAAATTCAATAAATTAGATAAATATATATGAGTACAACATAATTCGCCATCATATTATCGTGGAGATATAACAAAAAGTGCTTTTCTTAATAGTATTTCTAAATATGTGCTACCAATTTCTGGCGTAAGAAACCCATTTAAAAACATTAAAAACGTTATTATGTATGACCAATTTAATGAAAATGTAATTAAGAAAAATAAATCCAATAATTATTTTACTATCCCTTTAGCAATGTACAGTAGTGCTGAAATTAAAAAAAACAGTTTAGTTTGTGAAAACAGTTTAGAAAAACCATTATTAAATTACGGGAGATATGAAAATCATCAAAAAAATCTAGTTTTGTTAAATGAAATATTATCGAATGTTAAAAAAACATCTTTTGTATATGGATACGGACCAGATAAGCATTTAATTAAAGGTAAAAAAATTAATTTGAACGATAAGATTGATCAAAATAATTTGGGTAAAATTTTTAATAATTCTTCCTTTTTCATATTGACTTCTAATTTTGAAGGCTTTGGTTATGTATTGGTGGAATCCTTATCTCACGGTGTTCCGATTCTTGTGAGGGATTCTTTTCCTTCGGCAAAATTTTTAACCAATAATAATAAAAATGGCTTTTTATTCTCTAAAAAATCTAGCGCACCTGAAGTGGTTGATTTCATTAACAAAAGCATCGCTGAAATGAATGAAGATAGCTATAAAGTGATGCGAAATAATTGCACTGATTTCGCAGTAGCAAACCTTGCTATTGAAGCTTTCGAACATAAATGAATTGAAATATTGAAAATAAAGAAAATTATTTAATATAGTAATTATATTTTTGCATATTTTATACCCTAAATATCACAGAATATTATGCTGACAAATAATAAAGGGGGAAGGCAACAAAAGCCGCCCCTTTTTTATTGGCTTTATTCTAATAAAATCTGTTAGAGATTTTATAAGCATTTTTTTAAAAGATTGTATTTTAACATAACTTCACTTACATCATTTTTTGATAATTTTAAATATTTTAAAATGCATTTTTCGCATTTGATGTTATGCATATCGTGAATAATTGCTTGGGCCTGCTTATCATCTAAATAATCATATTTAAAAACATAAGGGATGATTTCTAAAAAGGTATTGTGTTTTACATTGTAATCATACATTTTATCTAGTAACAATTGATAGCGATCATTTTTGCTTAGTTTTCTTATTGGATCGCGTGCAACCCGTGTTACTGCATCTATGATATGAATATTAGAAAAACGTTGAATTGACTTGTCTTGGTACTGGTTTAGCTCGTTAGAGCTAAAATAGCTTTCTGCTAATAGCGTATTAATAATTTCAAAATAGAAATTATTAATTTTAGCTTTTATTTTTGGATCTTCAATTGATTGGTGAATGTATTCATAACCATAATAGTATCCCAAATATGCAATAGCCGAATGAACTGTATTTAACATAAATAATTTACGTTCAATATATTTCTCTAAAGATTTTGACATAGTTGCATATTTTAATAACAAGCCATGATGTGATTGAGTTTCATCTAGAACTCATTCGTGATAGCTTTCCACATCAACATTTAAACTAGTTCTACTTTGGTTTGGAACGATGCGATCGATACTACAATCGATGAATGAAGCATTAGATTTAACGGTGTCTTCATTTAATAAAGATTTTAATTTAGTCGAAGCCCGATAACCATTTTCACAAGCTATCACATTAACTGACGGATTAAGTGGTAGGCTTGCATTTAAGATGCTTACTATTTTATTTAAATTAGTGATTCCTATTGTTGTTGAAACAATGAAAGCTTGCGAAATAATTTCAATAATTTTTTGTTTGTCATCGACTATATGCAAGGCTTTAACGTTTTTAATAATGTGTTCTTGATTAGTGTCCAACTCATGAATAGTATATTGTTTTTCTTTATTTATTTTAGTTACTAAATCCTTATTACTATCAACAAAGTAGATATCCATTAAATTTTCATTATAAATAAAACCCATTAAGCCTCGGCCAGCGTTACCCGCGCCGAAGTGAACAACTATTTTATTTTGCATGGTCTAAAATTACCTTTGCAAGCAATAAGTCAAATTCAGTTGTGATTTTAATATTGTAAGGGTCGCCCTTAGTAATACCGATGCTTTTGTTCATTTTTAGCAATGGTTTAGCACAATCGGTCATAGCTGCAATTTCATCAGCTGGGGAATCAAAAACTAAATTTAAATTTTCTAACGTGATACATTGCGGGGTTTGACCTAAAAATAATTTACTTCGGTCAGGAATGGAATCAATCGTTTTAGCATTTCCAGAAACAAAAATTGTATCAATCGCTGGTGCAACTGGCGCCGCTGAGCCATATTTGATAGTTGCTTCAATACACTCGTTAGTCATTTCGTTAGTAATAAATGGTCTTACAGCATCATGTGTTAAGATAACAGATGTGTCCGGTGCTTTTAAAGTTTTGATACAAAATTTTCTAATTTCATTAATTGTATCAATTCGTTGTTTGCCACCCTTAACAATATATATTCTATCTTTTTGATCACTGCAATATTGATTAATTAAATCATTCATATGCTCAATTCAATCTGGGTGGCACCCAATGACGACATGGTCAATGTTCGGGTTGCTTAAAAAAATAACCAATGAATAGATAATTACTGGTTTGCCTTCCAAAAGTAAAAATTGTTTTGGCATTTTTCTTTTCATTCGTATGCCAGTACCACTAGCTAAAATTGCTGAAATATTCATAATTACTCCTTGTAGTAAAAAAACATATAAATATTATAACCTAATATAATTCCTAATTTAAGATAATAAACTATATCTAATTAAAACAGCAAGCACCAACCAACACGTATAAAAAATTAAATTCATATAAATTTAATTTTTTATTGGAAGATAATGAAGTTTAAATTCGCTATTAGAATATACGATTTCACTGTATAGAATCAAATCAAAGCCATATAACTTACCTTTGCTAAAAACATCAATACAGATAATTTTATTTGTACTACTATAGAATGGGTTAAAACTATAATTTAATAAAATATTGTGTAGCTTAGAGTTTTTAGACTTAGAGGATTCCTTAAAAAGTTCATCTAAATCTTCATGTGATTTACCCATTAATTTAATCTCGTCTCATAAGAAGTCGTGATAGTGGCCAACATATAATTTTTTATTTCCAAGAAAAGATATCATCTCTTCTTCATATTGATTAAACGTCTTAAAATTAAAAAACCCTTGATATGATTCATCTAATAAATAAATTTTTGAATTGATTCATTCACTGGTTAAAGAACCGGTTGTTTTTTCATAAAACTTTCTCATGGTTTCATAAATTTTAGCTGGAGAGCCATTTAGAATATCGCCATATTTAGATAAAATATTTTTGTCAATAGAACGTTTTAAATGTTTTTCTATTCCCCATCTTGGATTTAGCCATCCATGAATAGCAATAAAGTCATCATTTTCAAAAACACAAGGCAGCTTAGATAATCATTCAAACTCAATGACACTGGGGTATTTATTGATAATATCCATTTCATGGTTGCCAAGCAAATATATAATGTTATTGTGTAGGCTAACAAATTTTTTTATTTTATTAACTTCTATTTTAAGATTTTCTAGCGGCATATTTCTATCAATTATATCACCAATTAGGATAAGTTTATTATTATCATCTAAGGGATCAAATTTAGACTCTTCGCAAATGAATTTGACTCATTCATCAAATCACCCGTGGGTATCACTTATTAAAAAATATTTCATATTAAACGGGAAGAACCATAATTAGAACTACAAAAACAATAAACATTATTAAAATAATGCTAAAAAAAACAAGGTGACATACAAATCTCTTTTTACTTTTTAACTCACCATATTCTAATAAAGTTTTAATTAAAAGTAATAATGCCATAACGAATCCTAGGCATGAAAATAATAAAATAATTAAATTAGATGCGTCAGCTAAACTAGCGTTAGCTGCGATGTCTATTGAACCTAAAACTAGAGCAATTAGTGTTGAAAATAAAATTAAAATTTGAACCATTCATGCTTTTACTTTTTTGGTTTCTATTTTATTTTTAAAGACTACATTACGTAATTCTAATTCATTTTTTATCAGACTGTTTTTTTGGATTTCTACATCATATTTTAAAATTCTAGAATTGTAATCCATTGAATTTATTTGTTCATGTCTAATCGCACTATAAAAACATTTATTTGATTCTTCAATTAATTTATCGCTTTGCCCGACGAAACTAACGTGAGGTGATAATTGCGCTTTAATTATTAAATATTTACCTTTAGCGGCATGGTATGGGCCACAAGTACCATCTCTTGAGAGCTCTAATATTTTAATGAGCTCATCCAAAAATTTAATTTCCTTTTTACTCGCTAGTTTTCAATTTATAAATTCTTCTCGGTGAATATCAAACATTTTAAAATAAAGAAAAAAGATATCGCTTATTGCTGCAGAGTAGTTTTTAATTATCTTTGACTCACGAAATAAAAGTTTAAGGTTATCATATGATTCTAATAAGACACTAAAATCATTAGAGGTTTCATACAAGTACATTGAATGCAAGATGTAATATCATTTTTTGCTATATTTTTTTAATTTATCATTCACTTTTTTATATTCAAAATTAATCTTTTTAGAATTATTAAATATGATATCATATTCATTTAGTTGCTTACTTCTTCTATAAGCCTGACACAACCCAAAAAAGACAATTAGATTTATGAAATCAAATTCTTCGTTCCATTCCTCTTTATCTAAAGCCTGTATTAAAAATTCGTCCAATATTAATCTTAATTGTTTTATCATATCAAGATTATTATTATTTTCATTTATAGTTTCACTAAATTTTTTATTCCATGTTTCATCTTCTAAAATGGTTTTATTTCGCGTTTCATTTTCTGAAATAGGTTCATTATATTTTTTTATTATATTAAAAATCTCTTTGATAATTGGATTTGATGATAAACCTTCTTCAATAATAGTTATTTTTTTATTACTATCTTTATTAACAAAATTTTTTAATTCCTCGCCGATGATGATGCTATTCGATTTATCAATATTTTGATCAGCCATTATGTAACTCCTTTGTTAGTGTAATAATATTAGTTAGATTGTAATATAATGTTTAAAAATAAGTCTACTTTTAAGAATTAATAGCAATATATTCACCATAAAATATGTAGAAACGCTCCAATAACAGGTAAATGGTTATTGGAGCTAATAGGATTCAATTAATTAGTCGGCCAAGATTATAAAATGAATATTCATGAAGTGATTAAAGATTCATTGAGCATAAAGCGAGATAGCAATAGTGTAATAATAGGTTATTTAAATAAGATATATTTTAACACCCGTATTTTGATATATCTATTAGAAGCATTCTATATTATGCTTAAGTTTGATTATCCAATATATTTTTTTTAATACAAAAATACAATGTTTTAACCTATTCGCACTTTTTTATTAATTAAATGGATCGTTGTTATTTCTTAAGAAACTAAGCGGCTATAATAAATATAAAATCCAAGGCTTATAACTATACAGAAATTTCAAGGCACAAATTCGTCTAACGACTATAAAACGCGTTAATAAATTGCTTTAATTTGATTATTATAATAAACTTATATATAACTTTAAAGTTATATTGATCATTGTTACACGTTGATTAATGGAATCATTTAATGGAATCATAGGGGATATATAAGATGATTTATTTTTTACCAATTTTTCTTTTGCTTCTCATGCCGGTAACGATTTTAGTCCAAAGAAATCTGAAATGAAAAGAATTTGGATCACTAGGAATTTTTATTTTCTTTGCAGGTTTCGAATTATTGCTTGCCCCTTTAACAATCTTTTCGATCACAAATTTTGAGGCCTATTCAATTGTCGTGTGAATTATATTGTCATTATTTATCGGGGTCGTGGTTTCACTTTTGTTTTTTTCAATATACAAGGAAAAACTATGATTGGATAATTTGAAATATATTTTTAAGAAATACGCATTATATTATTTGGTAATTGCCATCATTTCAATCGTGTTGATGTTCAATAAAGCTTATTTTATTGATACGAATGCATATATCAATTTGTCATCATTTTTCAAAAAAGGATTATATACTTTTAACGGTAGTAGAAGTATCGGAATCCAGTATCGTACCGCAGCTAGTTATTATGTTTATAGTGTTTTTTCAAGCAACGCTGCACCATTCTTTTTATTCTTTACAACATATGTTTATACTTTGTTAATAACAAGCATTCTATATGATTTTCTAATTAATAATTTCAAAAATAAATATGCTTGAATTATCAATCCGTTTGCTATTTTGGTTTTAGGATTTTCAATCACCGGTTGAGGTTTTTCAACAAATAGTGGAAATCTATTATTTCAAGCTGCAATCTTAGTTTACGTTTATTATTTCTTTACAAAATATTCTAAAATATATTGCTTTATACCAATGTTAACAATGCAATTTTTTAGTCCAACAGGGGCTTTGTTAACCACTGGTTTCTCCATAATTATGTTGATTTATTTTTTATTATTTGAAAATTATAAAAATTTTGGCTTTGCATTAGCAGCTTTCTTTTTAGTAAATACGACCTCAATAACGATGTTGCTAAATAGTCAATGAGGTTGACTGGGCATGGCCATTGTTGCGTGCTTAATATTTACTACAGTTTGTTTAGCTTGTTGGAAATGAAATCTGAAGCACGATATTATTAACCATAAAATAAAATGACATAGCAAATATATTTACTATCCGATATTATGTTTAAGCTTAATAGCGTTAGTTGGTAATTTTGCTTTATATGGTTTCGTGATGGACACGACTAACTACCAAGGTTGACTGGTTTACGTCTACTTATTTTTGTTTGGTTCGGTGTTGACCTACTTCTTCTATCATTTAAAAAAACATGAAGATTTTAATCTAAATTTATTCTTTATTATATTAGCTTCATTTGTTTGTTTTGTGCTAACGATTGTTATCTTGCTATCATCAGCGCGAATCGGAAATGATTCGACATACCGCACGATGTATCTAAATTTAGGGATGGGAACAGTTAATGATATCTTCGTGAGCATCGTTTTAATTGGTGTCCCAGTCTTAAAAACGATTAGGCTAAAAGATTTTACGCTTTTTAATAAAATTGAAATAACCTCAAGCCGAGTTTATCGTTATTCAATCGGGTTATGGTCAGTTATTTTATTAACGGGAAGTATAATTACCCCGATTATCTTATATGAAGTGTTACATGGCGTTAGCAGCGAGACGAGACAAGAATATACACCAGACATTAGTCGTAACCTAGCTATTTTAAATAAAACTGAGCGAGACGATATCAAATCATTCGTAGCAAGTCATGCAGTTAATGGATCAACAACCTATATCGCTGATTTCCCCGTCGCTTCCTTTGTTGGGACCGGCAAAGATATTACTTGGGAGTTAACCCAAGATTTTAATAACAATACCAATCATTTAAGAAGTTATGAAGTTCAAACCTATAATTTCTTAGGATCACTAGATTTTTGTTATCGCTTAAACGATCCAAGATTAACAAAAAATGCAGCTAAGTATCAATATACTTATCTTGCTGCAAATGATCAAACCCTTAAAATATTTATGGAAGAGAATATCTTTGACCTTAATCAAAAAAAGGAAATCCAACCAGATTATTTCTTCTTAAAGAACGACAGCATTTATTATCAAACGATTAAAAAAGAAGTAGAAGAAAACAACTATCAAGCATTAAAAACCAATCCTGTGAATCAACAAAACATTAGTTTCACTATCTTTCAAAAAGGATCATTATAAAATATTAATTAAAGCAAAATAACCGTTATTAGCAAACGACACCCCAAAAACCAGCTCCGATAACAAATATGTTATCGGAGCTTTTATTGATGGAATGTAGTTTAAATGGTTGATTAGTGAGATAAGGTTATAGAATAGATATTAGTGATGAAGCAACATAAAATAATAGAAGCTTCATGTAACATAAGGAGGAGGTAGTAATATGAATAACGATAAATTAGAATGTTTTATTGATATTAACAAAATCATCAGGGGTGATAAAACATCAATTGAGTTAGGGATGACCGATTGAAGTGGGAAAGTTTATAATTATGATTGAGTTAATGACCAAGAGATCATTATTAAACAAATCAGTAAATATAATGTTATTTATTACTTTGATCATATGGAACGAGATTATCTTAGTGAATTGAATCAAAAGGATTATTCAATTCTTCCCAAGGGAAGAGATTTAAGTAATAATTTTATTGATAGTGAAGGTAATAAGATATCAATTGATCGGCTTTGCTTATTGTTTCTAGATAATATGGATAGCTCTAAAAACCATACTTCAGCGAGTCATGACGCTGAAGTCTTAAGAGAATTATACCGTTGTTATCGAGATGAAAAAAAATTATGAAAAGAAGCAATTCAAAATTCATTAAAATTTCTTCCTAAAATTACTTCAACCGAATTTGATTCATTTGAAAATGAAGAACCTAATATTACGATTTTTGGTAATTATAAAAGTATTGTTGTTTTAGAATTTGATATTCAAAAATTAATCAGCAAAGTTAGTGGTAAACAAGAAAAATCATTTGCTAAACTAAATGTTAAGTTTAAAGAAGAAGCAAAGGAATGAGCTGCTTATAATTATGAATATGAAAAAGATTTTGATAATGTAAAGAAGTTAGAAGATATCTTTGATAAATTAATTAATTCTTATATTTTTACTAACACAAGTATTAAAAAAGTTAAGCATGTTCGCATGGCGTTTTATAATAATTCAAATAAAAAATTAAAACAAAACTTTTGATTTTTTACTTCACCATCAATTGATGAAAATCCGGCTTCATTAAAAAAATTCGTTAGCGGCAATAAGGGTAATTACTCTGAAATCAAAAACCTTAAAAAAGCAATTACAAGAATTAATAAGATTTTAAAGTAATTACAATGTATGTTAGCGGTATCTTTTATATTGATGGGCTAGTGTTCAAAACAACTCTAACGATGATTGAACCATCGTTAGAGCTTTTATTAGACTATCATTGAGGTATAAGATTTAAGCAATAATAAGGGGATAAGATGAACGTTAAGAAAGTATATCTAATTAGTGAAGGTGATGATGAGTGAAATTATTTTGAGCAACTTAATATTTTACTTAGTAATATTAAAATTATTAATCTTAAACCATCTAGTTTAAGAAGTTACTCAAATAGTGAACATTCATTAATGTTAGGCATATTATTCTATAGCAATAATATCCTTGAAGAAAAATTGCATTTTAAATTTTGATCATTTTATTATCATTGGTTTCTTAAGGAAAAAGGATATAATATCAGTAGTCAAAAATTAGTTGCTAAAATAAACGATTTAATCAATAAAAGAAATTTATCATTAGATTACGCTTCAGAAATTACATTAGATGCATTTATAAATAAACTACTTGCGTATGATTTTTTTATAATAAGAGAGATAGATCAAGCTAATAAATTTAAAAACTTTATTATCAATAATAATAAAATATGTAAAGTTAACGATTTTAAAGTTTTAATTTTTGATACCGATAAAGGGTCAAACAAAACAGATGAATATGATTTAGCTAAACTATATTCAAAAAAGGGAAATTTATTCTTTGGTTATAGTAATCCTTGCTTTGAAATTTTTGCTTTATTACATTTAAGAAAAATAACTAGCAAGGATATAAAATTACTTAATGATGCCGATTATAAAAAAAGATCTGACCAAATGAAAGCAATTTATAAAGTTACTAAAAATAAAATATTCAAACAACCCGATAGTAGTTTAGCTATGTTATGTGCCGATGCAACTACCAACTGACAGTTAAGTAACTTATGTGGCGAAATTAATAAATTAGATTCTGAATATGGCACGAACCTAATAAAACTTCTCGGTAGGTTAATTGAATTAAATAGGAATAATACATCTTCAAACTAAGTATTCAAGAACATAGAAATTACATAACACACAAAAACATCCTATCCATTTCAGTTAAACGCGTTTAACTGAAATGGATAGGATGTTTTAGCATAAAATAAGCAACTTATTTTATACGTCGGTTGGTTTGATTTGTCGTTTTACATTTTGGGCATTCTGCAGTTGTATCCACATTAACATAGTTATGCTTACAATTTTTACAATCAAATTCATATAATTTATTATCCATATTATAGTAACTCCTTTCCTTGAAATATTAACACGTTGTACGGCGCATGATAAAAATAATAAATTCCGCGCTATAAAGATATATTGATTAATAATAAGCGAATATCATTAATCATATTTTTCTTTTTGAGCTAGATTTTTTGAATATTTCCACTTTTTATGAGCGATAATATAATTTTATTTAATAATCTCCAATGTAGTCTTAATGAGCTACTAGCTTGTTAAATTAAGAGGTATTTATTGAAAAATCAGTAGGAATTATATATTCATTTTTTTAAAATATATTATCGTTTCTAAAAAGGAAGCGATTAAGATAAATATATAAATTTTATGTTGTTTCCCATAAAATATGGCTGAAATTACCATTTTTTGAAGAATTTACGTATTTTATACATAATTTTATTAAGATTGTTTCCTTGGGAGAGTTCCCAATGATACGATAAATATATACGACTAATGTTAATTGAACACTAACTAATTGTATTAATATTGAATATAACAAGGAGTTAATTATGGAAAATTATCACACACATACACTTTACTGCAATCACGCTGAAAATACAGTAGATGAAATGACGCTTCATGCAATCGCTGAAGGGTTTAAAAAATTAGGGTTTAGCGAACACATATTTTTACCCGTAAATCATAATCGGAAGAGACTAAAACCTGAAGAATTGGAATTATATATTGCAGACGTTGAAAGCGCCAAAATAAAGTATAAAGGACAAATCGAAATATTATTAGGTTTTGAAGTTGAATATTCTAAGGAATTTGAACCTTTTATTAAAAATTTATTATCTGATAAGAGAATCGACTACATAATATTTGGAAATCACAAATTGGGTGATATCGTCAATAACGATGGATTAGCTTATGACGAATGTGAAAACCTTAGCGATATACAACAATTCTACACTAGATTAGAACAAGGGATGACAAGTGAATTATTTTTATTTGTTGCTCATCCGGATGCTGTTTTTATGCATTACAAAGAATGAAACATAGGTTGTGAAAAAATAATAAATGAATTTCTAGATGCTGTAGAAAAAAATGATATTCCGCTAGGGTTTAATGCTAATGGGTTTCAAAAAAATTGAGGATACCCAGATAAAAATTTCTGAGAATTAGTTAGGGAAAGAAAAAATATTAAAATTGTAATCGAAATGGATGCTCATAAAACAAAGACATTAACATCAGAATTATATGAAGCACTTAAGAAACAACTTATAGACTGAAAATTAGATGATAAATTAATTGAGACTGTAGATATTGCAAAGTATCGTAAAAAAACTTTCAAAATAATAGAAGGCAAATAGAAAATGGATAAAAAAAATAGAAACTATGTTAATCAAAAGTTTAGGGATGAAAATAAATCAGTAAGTTTAGATGAATTACAAAATGAGATGTCAATTAGCCGTAGAACAATATCAGATGTTATTCATCTTTTAAATATCGAACAATTGATAAAAAATAAGAAGACCAACGTAGGAGATAGAAATGCTAATTATATTAGACAAATAGATGTATTTAAAATTTTGCTATACTATTTTGCCACTAAAGTTCTAGGGTCAGCAAACGAAAAAAACAGAAACTATTCACTAGTTAATAAAACATCGTTCATCGAATATACTAAAAAGAAAATGAACGCAGACGAACTTAACAATGTTATAAAATTATTTGAATCTAATAATTCTAGAAATTATTATATTATTAAAAGAATGTCAAGTTACATAGAGAACAATCAATATGATCAATGAAAAAAATTATATGAAGAAATGAATGAAACCATATCACCGACTCTCAAAGAGATATTAGTGCTTGATACATCTGTTTTAGTAAATGCACCAAAAGTAATAGACGAATACTCTGAGGGATTTTATAAAATTAAAATACCTAATATCGTTTTGGAAGAACTAGATAATTTAAAAGATAATAGATCAAAACTAAATAATAATTCAGTTAATAATGCTCATAACGCAAATATTGCTTTACTTTCAATTGAAAAATTTAATAAATTAGAAATACTAGATGTAATGCCCAAAATAGTTAAAGAAGGTAAAAATGATAATAAAATTGTTGAATGCTGTAAGCAACTATCTAATAAATACAAAATAACATTTCTAACAAATGATAAAACTCTAATTACAAAAACACAAAATATAACTAATTTAAAAGCTTTGAGATATAGTGAGTTTATTGAGATAAACGATAACAAACAAAGCGACGAAAAATTTAGTATTATTAAATCAGAAAAATTTATCAATCTAGTAGAATCAGAAAAATACGACGAACTTCTAGAAGGTGATTGAAGTAACATTAATATTAATTACTTCAACACAATGGGTTATGCTCCGGTTCATATTGCTACAAATAAAAATAACTACAAAATTTTAAAATTTATTTTAGAAAATTTTAACAAAAAATTAGATATCAATATATTAGATAAACATAAATATGGAATTACCCCAGTAACATATGCAGTAATGAAAAGAAATTTAGGAATGATTAAATTGTATGAAAAACATGGCGCTGATTTTAGCGTCGGTAGTAAAGGGAATAATTTCAATAATACACCTCTATTAATAGCGGCGTGGAACGGTTATCTAGAAGGAGTTAAGTATATTTTGGAAATAGATGTAGTTTCTATTAATCAGGTTGACAGCAATGGTTTTACAGCATTGTTCAAAGCAGTTATAAAAGGGCACATAGATATAGTAAAGTATCTTATTTCTAAGGGCGCAGACATAAAAATATATTGCTTTAAGGGTTTGTTAGTTTCTGATTACGCTAAAAAAAATCGTAAAATTAATCAAAATAAAGAAATAATGGAGTTATTAAAATGATAGATCGATGTTGTATTTCGTTGAACAATTACTGTAATATGAATTGTAAATACTGCTATTTTTATAAACGTGATAATATTCGCATTAAAGACGTTCAATGCTTTGGTATAAATGAAATAAAAGTGATTTTAGATAATATTTTTGAATATTGCGAAACAAAAAATTTACGTAAAAAATTTATTATAGGAATTGTTGGCAGTGGCGAACCATTACTAAATTTTAAGGAGATAGAATACATAATAAATTATACGAAGGAAGTTGGAAAAAAAAGTTTAGTTAGATTTTATGTAATAACAAATGGATACAATTTAGAATCAAAAAAATTGGATTTTTTATTTAATAATAAAGATCTTATTGACGTTTCTTTCTCGTTAGATGGAGATAAAGAGCTGCATGATTTGAATCGAGTTAAATGAATAGGCAAGGAGTATGTAGGAACATTTTATGAAGTTTTTAGTAATATTAAGCGATATGCTTTAAAATTTGGG
This sequence comes from Ureaplasma sp. Hg1, assembly GCA_021378535.1. Classification (GTDB taxonomy): domain Bacteria; phylum Bacillota_I; class Bacilli_A; order Mycoplasmatales; family Mycoplasmoidaceae; genus JAACJV01. The sequence continues at coordinate 63,251 of JAACJV010000001.1, forward strand.
CGAATGCCAAGTATCAATGTAACGGTCCATAAATTTACAATATCAAAGATAAAGGATTTATATGATTTTTTAATTAGAGAGAATTTTTCAAAGGTAACTTTCAGTAAAATTTTTGATAATAAAGATTCTGAATTATATATAAGTGATCAAGAATTTAGTGATTTCATAGAGGAAATAAACAAAATCAATGAACATTTAATAATTAGAAATATTGAAGCAAGAGATTCAAAAAAAGTAGATTGCTCAAAATATGGAGCGAAATGTGGAGTCGGGATAACAAATATCTTTTATGGTAATGGTAAAATTTATCCTTGTGGGAGATTTCTTAATAACAAGGAATTTCAATTAGGTAATTATAACGACAAACTAAGAGATATAGAATCAAAATTTTCAGATTGTAAATATACAAAATTTAATGATTTAAGAGAAAGTTTTAAAAGTTATCATGATGTTTATATTTCGAAAAGTTTAAAAGAATATAGTAAGATAGTTCTCTATGGTTTGCCGAGAAGCGGAAAAAACTACGCCATTAGTAAGTGCTTCAAGGGAACTGATATTAAGTATTATAGTGGTTCATCAAACTTATTAAGTAGCTCAACTCTATCTACATTTAGAAATCTACCTAATGCAAGCAAAGAACTTAAACGGAGGAATTTTATTAAAACTTTTAACAACTATCGTTTAGAAAACCCATCTAATTATATTGTTGACGGACATTTTTCATTTCCTAAAAAAGATAAATTAGATATATGTATGCTAGATGATGATTTGTTATGTTACGACTACTTTTTATATAAATATACAAAACCGGAAATAATATATAAAAATTTTTTGAAGGACAAGGGATCAATAGATATGAGCAATATGCCTATGTCAAAAATAGAATCATGGCAAAATTTTGAAATAACCAATTTAAAGGTAAGGTGTGCCAGCATTGGCAAGGAATTAATTGTTATTGATGATAATAAAAATATTCGTCGATTTAGTAAATTTTTAGTATCTAAAGAGAAATCAATTAATTCAAATTTTCAAGTTGATAGTTGAATTGAAAAAAATAAAGATAGAATTGCAAACCATAATAATATAATAGTTATCGATGGCGATAAAACAATTTCAAATATAGATAAGTCAAAGGAATTGCTAAAAAAATTGATAGAAAATAAAGGTAGTTTAGATAAAGAAATTGGTAGGATTATTTTTAAGAATGATATCTATACTTCTTATCAAATTTTTCAATACATAGATTACTTTTATTCAAATTTTAGTTCTCTAGAGATAAAATCTGCCTTAAATTCTATGGATATCAAAGAAGATGAAGACGGGTTGATGAGTATATTAAAATTACTATCTAAAAAATACCTAATAATCGTTGCAACTAGTGGTTTAAAGGATTTATGAGATCATTTAACAAAGGATATAGACCGATTAATAATCGGATCTACATTAAATGCTAAGGCTTGTATTATCTCTTCTTTTAGTAAAAAATTGTTAGTGGAGAAACTTTTAAATTTAGATAAAAATGTAATTGCAATCGGAGATAGTGAAATAGATATACCAATGCTTGAAGCGGCATCAAAAGGATTTTTGATTATAAATAGTGAAAAACAAAAAAAGCGTTTAGCTACGAGTCTTAATGTTAAGGGCGGGCTGAATTTCAAAGTTATAAATAGAACTGAAAAGAATGTTCTATTGAGTCTAGGAGATGAACAAAATGATGGATAATTTATCTAAAATATACAATTTGAATAATATAATAAACGAAAGTAGAGATTCGAGAAATGACGGGTTAGTTTTAGTTGGAATCCATAGAAAACTGGGCAACATAATAGGTTTTCACTTTTTGAATAGGTTAGTACTAAAACCAATCACTATTGAACATGTGCAAGGGGTTCAGGAATGTGTGGCATATGACACGGCCGAAGTGGTTATTATTAGTTTAATGCGCGGCGGACTTTTTTTAGCAGAAGGAATTTGAGAAACTATAAAGGAAGCAAAATTTATTTTATACAATGATGTCAAAGATATTGAAAAACACAAACATATAATCAAGGGACGAAAAATTTTAATTGTTGACAGTGTTATAAATAATGGAACATCCGTTAACAAAGTCATCAGCGAAGTAGAAAATATTAATAAGGACATTACAATCGTATCAGCTGTCACTCAAGAAAAATTTGAAAGCAAGTACGACCTAATCACTATTAGAATTTCTAATAATAAATATAAAGGTGTCAAAAATTTGGATACCGGTAATAGATTATTTAACACAAAGGAGATCGATTAATGTTAGTTAGTATAATAATGGGAAGTAAATCCGATGAAAAAATAATGAATGCGGCAAAGCTGATTTTTGATCAATTCAATATTAAATATGAGTATAAAATTATTTCAGCGCACAGAACCCCTCAAAAAATGTATGAGTATGCAAGGGAGACTAAAGCTGACATAATTATTGCTGGTGCAGGCGGAGCCGCTCACCTTCCTGGGATGGTTGCCTCTTTAACAATTAAACCGGTCATAGGAGTCCCGATAAAATTAAAAGATTTAGCAGGGCTCGACTCTTTATTGTCGCAAGTCCAAATGCCTAAAGGTGTTCCTGTCGCGACCGTTTCTATTGATGGAGCCGCAAATGCTGCGCTTTTAGCGATTGCAATATTAGCAATAAAGGATAAAGATTTGCAAAAAAAATTAACCTCGTATAGGGAAGAATGAGAAAAATAATGGTAATTGGAATAATAGGCGGAGGCCAGATTGGTTGAATGATGATTGATGCTATCCATGAACTAGGTTATAAAGCAATTGTTCTTGAAAAAAGCGAGTTATGCCCCTGCAAAATGAATGCTGACAAAATAATTATCGGTGATTATAGTGATATAAATGCGCTACAAAAACTATATGATGCTTCTGATTTAATAACTTATGAATTTGAAAATATTAATATTTCAATTTTTAAAGAGAATGCTTTTTTATTAAGTAAAATTCCCCAAGGAATTGAGCAATTAGAAATTTTTCAGAATCGTCTAAAAGAAAAAAATATGATGATAAAACTAGGTTTTAAAACTGTAAAATTTTCATCCCTAAATTTTAAAAATGCAGCAAATGTTCTTAAATATTATCCCGGCAAATATATCATCAAAACAATTCTAAATGGGTACGATGGGAAAGGGCAAAAAATGTGTAAAAATATAAATGAAGGTTTGGATTTTTTAGAGTCCAACAGCGGAAATTTTATAGTTGAGGAATTTGTAAATTTCGATTTTGAAATTTCATGTATAGTGCATTCCAACGGCAGAGATACAATCTCATATGATCCAATTTTAAATATTCATGAAAACGGAATTCTAAAGGAATCATTTTCTCCTGCTACAATAGATGATGATTTGAAGAAAAAAATCGTAGATATTAGTAAAAGCATAGTTAAAAAAATGAATATCATTGGGACGATTGTAATTGAATTTTTTGTAATAAATAATCAAATTTTAATAAATGAAATAGCTCCTAGACCTCACAATAGTGGTCATTTAACAATTGAGGGATATTCAGAATCTCAATACATAAATCATATTAAAGCTATCACCTGTAGTGAATTGAAAAAGCCGAAACTTATTCATAAAACAAAATTAATTAATTTGTTAGGAACTGAAATTTTATTACAAAACTTAGGTGGTATCAAATATAATTATAATAAAAGTGAAATCATTAAAGGTAGAAAAATGGGTCATATAACCTATATCATGGACTAAAATATGTATTTCAAATATAAAAAAAACTATGATAATGAATTTCTAAAGCTCAAATTATATTTAAAAACTGTAGCTAATTTTAGCGAAACAAAAATAAATGATATTGAATTCCATTATTATATTAAAAATAACCAATTAGCTTTAGAAAAAACAAGAGAAATTTTAGCGAAAAATGACTCTATATTTGAGTCTGCTTTAGATGATAAAAAGTATTTCGCATACATTAGCAAGGATAATCAAATCGATATAACATCCCAACGTTTGGATGAATTATTACTTAACATATATAATATTTCGTCTAATACTGAAATTGTTAAAATCATTACTTGAACTAATTTGAATGATAAAGAAGTAGATATAATAAAAAAAATTGTGATAAATCCAATTAAAAGTAGAGAAATTTATATTCCATTTAAAATCAACATTAAATCAGGAGCTTCTAGTAGTGAAATAAAATTAGTGGAATACAATGATGCTCGAAAAAATTATAAATTACTTTCACAAACAATTGATTTCATCGCTTCAATAAATAAAAATAAATTGCTAAATAATGTTGAATGAAAATTAGTTGAAACCTATTTATCTGACCATTGTAGACATAGCACTTTCAATACTATATTATCAAATGTAATAATTTCAGATGGTGAACTTTACAATGAGGTGCAAAATACCTTTAACAAACTAAAATTAAATTTAAAAGGGAAACCACTTTCCCTTATGAACGTTGCTACTATTTTTAAAAATAATTATTCTCAAGATAAAATGTTAAATGATAATGCTTTTGGTTTTATAAGAACAATTAATAATAAAAATTATTTACTTACAATAAAGAATGAAACGCATAATCATCCATCGGAAATTGAACCTTTTGGAGGTGCGGCAACATGCATTGGTGGCGCGATTAGAGATCCTTTGGCATTGGCGACGATTCCTTTTCAAAGTATGAGAATATCAGGAGTAAAAAATCCTCTTGAAAATTATTTAGACACACTACCAAATAAGCAACATCAGGCTATTCTTTCTAAGGAATCTGCAAAGGGATTTTCAAGTTATGCTAATCAAATTGGTATTCCGTGTGGGTATGTTAACGAAATTTACGACGAAGGTTTTGTGGCTAAGAAATTAGAATTAGGTGTTGTAGTTGGAATTGGGGAATATGAAAATAATAAAAATAAATTAATAGTTGGAGATGTAATATATCTATTGGGAAATAGGACTGGGATCGATGGAATAGGTGGAGCAACTGGTTCATCAATCGAGATGACTAATACTAAATTATCTTCAAAATCAACCGAAGTACAAGAGGGAGAGCCAACAACTGAAAAAAAATTATTAAATTTATTTAGTGATAAAAATTTCAAGTCTCTAATTAAACAATGCAATGACTTAGGTGCCGGAGGAATTTCGGTGGGAATAGTTGAATTAAGCGAATCCATGGAAATAGATTTAAAAAATGTTAAGGTAAAACAAAATAATATTTCGCCTTATGAAATATTATTTAGCGAATCGCAAGAGCGTATGGGTATCGTAATTGCGAATAAAGACATAGATAAACTAATCAAATTACTTGATCAATTTGATGTTGAGGGCTCAGAAATAGGAAAAATTAGAAATGATAAAAAAATATTAATCAAATATGGCGGGGAATCGATTGTAAACTTATCAGTAAATATTTTAAATTTAAATAATTTTTTTAATATAGATACTTTAAAAATAGAAACTAGAGCATCAAAACAACTATATTATAATAAATGTAATTTTAAAAACCAAATTTCGATTTTAAATGAATCATCTAAAAAAGGGATTTCTAATTTTTTTGATAGTTCCATTGGAGGCCAAACAATATTGGCGCCTTATGGAGGCAAATATCAAGCTACTCAAGCCGAAGGATGCATAAATAGATTGCCAATAAAGCACTCGAATTATTTTAGTTCTCTTTCGTTCGGATACAATCCATTACTTTCTTACTTATCGCCTTATTTAGCGGGTATTTATGCAGTTGTTGAATCAATAAACAAACAAGTTTGTATGGGTAATAATATAAATAATATAAAACTTAGCTTTCAGGAATATTTTCCAACCCTTAATAGTAATTCAAAATGATCATCAGCTTTTCTAATTTTATTAGGTGCCACAGAGGCCCAAGAAAAACTAAATGTTTTTAGTGGTGGAGGCAAGGATAGTGTAAGCGGTACGTATAATAATATTGATGTACCTTTCACATTAATTTCAATTGCTTGATCAATATGTAGCGATATTATAGTTGTCTCTCCTGAATTAAAATCAAGGGAAAGCTATATTTACTTATTAAAGCAAAATAAGAAGGTTAATTTTTACCCAAACTTTAAGGATGTAATTAGTAATATTAATTTCGTGACAGAATATATTAAAAAGAAAATAATTATTTCGGCCAAAACTATTGAGACGAACCCTATTTCGGATTTGAAGAAAATGGCTTTAGGGAATCAGATAGGATTTAAATTGTTAGGGAATTTTAATTCCTTAAATGATTTTTTACCTGGCACCATTCTAATTGAGACAACAAATAAAATATTCTATAAAAATGCCATTTTAATTGCTGAAACAATAGATAAGCCATTTATTGAAATTAAAGGGACAAAAACACCTATTGATACCGTTTTTGATGAAATGAGAAATCCATTATCAAAATTATATCAAGATTACAAATTTTCAACTGTAGCTAATTTGAAGCTTATCAATAAAATAAAAATTAATTCTAATTCTAAAAAGGTTAGGGTTCTAATTTTAGAATTTCCAGGTACTAACGGCGGGAGAGATATCCAAAATGCTTTTGATTACATGAATGTGGTAACAAAAATTAATGTAATTAAAACAAAATCTAAAAAATTATTTGACACTTCAATTGATGAATTAGAAAAAGATTTGAATATTAGTGATATTCTTGTAATACCTGGTGGGTTTAGTTTTAACGACGAACCTTTTGGTGCCGCAACATATATATCTGAAATTTTAAATATAGAAAAAATTAGATTAAAGCTACATGAATTCATGAAGAAAGATAAATTAATTCTTGGTATTTGTAATGGATTTCAAGCATTATTAAAAACCGATTTATTATGAGAGTATGATTTGCCTAAGCCCAAACTAGTTAGGAATATTAATAATGATTTTATTTCTACATTGGTTAACGTAGAAATATTAGAGAGTCCAAGTATTTGAACGAAAGGAATGTTAAATAATATTTTTTTACAACCAATTGCCCACCAAGAGGGAAGATTTATAATAAGTAAAGATTCATATGACACTCTTGTTAAAAATAAGCAAATAGTTTCAAGATATCATGAATCCAATCTTAATGGATCTGATTATGATGTGGAAGCCATATGCTCAAAAAATGGAAATGTCATAGGGATGATGACTCATCCTGAACGAATAAATAATAATTTATTTATTAACGTACCAGGAGAGAAAGAGAAAAATATATTTATAAATGCAATAAATTATATAAGGGAAAATAATAATGAAAAATAAATTGAATGAAGCTTGTGGAATCTTTGCTAATTATAGTTTTGGGGATGAGCGAACTTATATCAAAGATAACGTTGAAAACCTAAAACAATTGTCTCATAGAGGTCAAAATGGTTGGGGCTTCGTATTTGATAATAACTTTAAAGACATATATGGTGTTGATTCTATAGTCGATTTTTCCTTAGAAAGCGATATAAAAAGTAATAGATTTTTAGGGCATGTTCGTTACTCTACGTCCAAACATAATGCGAATGGTTTACAACCAATATTATTAGAACCGAATATTTATGTAACACATAATGGAAATTTAACAAACACTAAAGAAATATTAATTAGCCTTAATAAGGGAGATATATCGCTAGATAGTGATTCAGAAATAATAAAACATTTATGACAATCTTATAAAGAAAAAAATATAAAAGCAAGGGTTATAAATGTGCTGAAAACTATCGAAGGGGCATATTCTTTGGTTTTCATGGCATCCAATGCTTTATATGCTGCTAGAGATAAGAACGGATTCAAACCGTTAGAATATATAGCAACGAATGAAAATTGTATTGTAACTAGTGAGAATAGATTTCCTAACAAAGAATCAAAAACAATTGAGCCGGGTGAAATGTTGGTGATAGAGAATGACAAAATATCTACAGAACGAATTTTACCTTTATCAATAAATAAATTTTGTTTATTTGAATATTTGTATTTTTGTCGGGATTCATCTCATGTTAATGGTTATCTAGTAAAAAATATTAGAAGTAAAATTGGGAAAACAATGGCATTCAAAGTAAAAAGTAATGAGTATGATTATGTTGTTCCGATACCAAATTCCGGATATGAATATGCTCGCACTATATCAAAAGAAAATAATATCGAATTATTTACTGCCATTGAATTAAACGTAAATCATGAAAGAACCTTTATTGAAAATATTGAATCCTCAAGAAAATTAAAAACAGTTAAAAAATACATTCTTAATAAAGACATAGGTTTAATTAAGAATAAAAGTATCCTAATCGTTGATGATTCAATTGTAAGGGGCAATACATTAAAGCATATCTTAAAATCTATTGAAGTCTATTCTCCGGCCAGGATAGATATAATTCTGGCAAGCCCCAAGATAATTAATGTATGTAAATGAGGCGTAGATATTAAATCTAAGGATGAATTAATTATGAATAAATATACTTCAAATGAATTGGCTAGAAAATGATTTGTGAACAATGTTTATTTTTCTACAATCAATGAAATATTAAAAACTTGTAATAGCGGAAGTTGTAGTTTCTGCTTCAGGAAAGGAAATTAAAATGAGTAAAATTTACAAAAAAGCTGGAGTTGATATTAAAAGAAATGACGAGTGTATTTCGAATTTATCGAAAATCATAGGTAAAAATAATAATCAAAATTTAGATAATTTTTGTGCGATTGAAAATATAAATTTTATCAAGCAATATAAAAATCCGGAAATTATTATGTCAACTGATGGAATTGGATCAAAAATATTGCTTCATTTAAAATTCAAAACTTATAATTATTTAGCGCAAGATTTATTGGCGATGAATATTAACGATATCATTACAAAGCGGGGGAAACCTCTATATTTTCAAGACTATATATCACTACATAAAAATCACAACGATGGGGTTGTTGAGAATATAATAATGCATTTATCATCGCTTTGTAGTGAATACAATATAAAATTGACGGGCGGCGAAATTTCAGAAACACCCCTTATAAATAAAGCGGATTCCATAGACATCGCAGGTTTTATTGTCGGCATAAGAGAATCTCAAAAAAATGAGCCCATTAATGATAACGATTTAATTGTCGGTTTACCCGCATCGGGTCTACATGCTAATGGTTATACTTTAATCCACAATTTAATTGAAAAATATAAAATTCAATATTCAGAAAAATATAAAGGGAATGAAATTAGTGAATTACTAGTAAAACCAACTAAAATTTATCTTAATGATATTAATGAAATTGAAGACGTTTGTATCATAAAGAACATCGCTCATATCACCGGCGGTGGAATTAATAATAATTTAAAGCGAATATTGAACGGTTATGGGGCAGATATCTATTATAATCAATTTCCAACTTTGACAATCTATGAATTTCTTGAAGAAATTTTGAAATTAAATAAAATCGAAATAAGCGAAGTATTTAATTTTGGGATTGGCATGTTATTAATAATGAACGAAGCTGAACTCAAAAAATTCCCCGCCAATATTGAACATTATGTTGTAGGTAAAGTTAATATAAGTAAAGAAATTAAAATATTATGAAAATAATGGTATTTGCTTCAGGAGAGGGAACTAATTTTGAGGCCATCTTGAAATCGCCAATTGGATATTTAATATTTGGTTTAATATCGGATCGCAAATGTAAGGCAATTGACGTGGCGTTAAAATACGAAAGACCTTATTGGATTGTGCCTAATAATAAATTAGCAAGCAGGGAAATTATAAAAATACTGAAAGATGAAAGTGTTGATTATGTTGTATTGGCTGGATACAAAAGAATTATATGCGGAGAAATTATAGATTTATTCAAAAATAAAATAATAAATATTCATCCATCGCTATTACCACTTTACAAAGGCTTAAACGGTATTGAGAAATCGTTTGATATGAAAGATAAATATACAGGAGTAACCATTCATTTAATAAATAAAGAAATAGATTCAGGGACTATTTTATTTCAAAAATCCCTAAAAATAAAGAAAGATTGAAAGTTAAATGATTTAGAAAGAGAAATCCATAAAATAGAACATACCTATTTTTGAAAAGAAATAGAGAAAGAGGTTAAAAAGTGAAGTTTTTAGTTTTAGGTAGCGGCGGGAGAGAATTAGCGATAGTTAAAAAATTAAGTGAGGATTATCCTGGGTGTCATATATTTTGTTTCCCCGGCAACATAGGCACCTCAAAATTAGCTGAGAACCTAAATATAAATAGAAACATTAACAGCTATTTAATAAACTTTAGTATTGTAACTAAGATTGATTTAGTTATTATCGGGCCTGAATCCTTTATCGACCGGAAAATAGTGGATGAAATGTTACTTTATGAAATAAATGTTGTGGGTCCAAAATACGAAATGGCTAAGCTAGAAAGTGATAAGTGATATGCTAAGAAATTAATGATGCGCCTTGACATTCCAACGCCCAAAACCAAAGCTTTCACAGATCCAACGTTAGCTATTAAATTCTTATCGGAATGTACCTTTCCAATAATATTAAAAAGAAACGGCTTAAACGGCGGCAAAGGAGTTTATATATTAAAAGATTACAAAAGTGCTCAAAGTAAAATATTAGATATTATTAGCATCGATACCATGGTACTAATTGAGGAATTTGTTGAAGGAGAGGAGTTTTCAATTATATTTGCAATTTATAATAATGAATATACTTTATTGCCTCCCAGTAGAGATTTCAAAAAAAGATCATTAGGAAGTAACGTTAATACTGGCGGGATGGGAGCCACAACACATTGCCCAAATATTAATAAAAAAGATTTGAATTTTATTGAAAATAAAATTATGAAAAAAATAGTTTCATATTGAAAAACTGAAAATTTGGAATATAATGGTTTTTTATATATGGGAATTATAAAGCATGATAACAAAATTAAAATATTAGAATTTAATTGTCGTTTAGGCGACCCCGAAACTCAAGTAATTCTTCCTAAAATTAATAGCAAATTATTTAGCACATGAATTGAAAAACGTGTTTTATCATTAAGTTTTAGTGACCTAATTTATACTACAAAAGTTTTGGTAAATGTTAATTATCCCTATACTACAGATATAATGGTTTCTATACCGGAAGGAAATCTAAGTTTTTCTAGAATGTTAATTTATAGTGGGCTTATTTCGGATTCGCTATTTAAATCCGATGCCGGCCGCGTTTTATCTATTGTTGTGTCAGGAAAAAACTTTGCAAATATATCTAAAAAATTAAATAAAAAAATGGATAATTTACAAGGAAAGAATACCGATTATAGATGCGACATTTAAAAAATTAAATTTTAAATATGCATAAACATTATGGATACATTTATTCGAATTAGCATAATTTTATGTGGAATTGTACCTTTTGTTCGATAAATAATTGTAAAATTTGACTTTTTAAATTGTTTAACATACAATATGAATTGCTATAAATCATTGAGTTATTTTATGAATTATAGCAATATTCGGATTAGTAATCTGAATGAAAACGAAATTTTTTAAGGTTTCAAAACTATATTTATTTCTATTTTATATTTCTTAAGGGATTAAGGGATATAGGATTGGGATAAATTCGATTAATTAATGGTTCCATATGGAACGAACACTTTGATAACAAACGTTTTAAACGATTGTATATTAATTTTAAAATTAATAGATAGAAAATATTATTGAAATAATTGGCTACTATTTAATTTACCAAACGAATAATTGATTAAATTGTTCATCTATAAAGAAAAGAAATATTATGAATTCTATGAATTTATATAATTGATATTAATTAAAAAAATAATTCTCGCAAGAGAAATCAGCATACAGGAGAATAAAATATGCACGCAAAAACAACAATAAAACATAACGTACAAGAAGGAGAAAAACATGAAACTAAGTATAGACTTTAGTAATCAAAATATTAGCCGTGGCAACCAAGCAATTAATTATAATAGTGTTCAGTTTAACAAAACTATTTCACTAATTAAGAGTTTAAAAGACAATCTAAAATTTAGGGGATTATACCCAGAATATTCAAGCGTTGAAGATAAAATAAAAATGGGATTATTGCCAGATCTTGAAAATGCAGATAAACTGCAATTATTACAATGTAGTAAAACGCCACTATTCCGTAATTTATGAAAGAAAAAACAAGGTGCAAATTCTACCGAATGAGTTAACCAAATTATGGTATTCAAATATAATCAAATCAATGAAAATTGAAAAAATGATGCAGTAGCATTATTTGGGAGATATCGATTTGTTAACTCACCAGATTCAACTAACAGTTCAATCACGTTTGTAGTAGAACGTGTCGAATTCATTGATATCTTTTATTTAATAGAAGGATCGAACAAAATAATTGAAGGACCTTTCGATATCTCATTTAACAAACCTTTGCTAGACACTGAGTGTATGGACTTGGTTAGGATTTTATCTGATAAGAAACGAGATATAAACGTTATCATTGAAAATGCAAATGAAAATTATGATTTAAATAAGGACATCATTAAATTAGTTCAATGATTTGAATTTATAAATGAATACAATAATACAATCAAAGAAGAGGATGAAGATCGTAAGGTTAAACTCTTTAGTTTGGATTCAGAATATAATTCTACTGATGTTAAGAATATAGGGGATTTAAGCTTTATATGTGTAACGAATAGAAATAATTTAGATGAATTCTTAGGCTCTAGACACCTAACGATGTCATATAAAAACGATGATAATATTAATCACAAAATATTTGTTAATAAAAATCATTTTAATAAGATTGATTTTGAGTCATTAGTTGTAGATAAATACATAACAAATTTAGAAGATATTGATAAAACAATGTTTGATAAAATCAGTGATATTGATCAAATGATAGAATCTCTGATAATAAAAACTAAGGACCAAAAAATTGATCAAAAAAATTTATTAGACGACTTAAGTGCAAAAGAGATAAATAGAGATGCAACTAAAGAAAATATTGATTCCAAAAATAGCTTATTGGATAATAATAGCAACAATTTGAAAAAAATAAAATTTTCTATTAAAAATAATTTTCAGAAAATAAGCAATATTAATTTGTTAATAAAAAAATCAAAGAAGGATTCATTGGATCGTGAAGCAGAATTAAAGCAATTAGATACAATTATAAACGAAAAAGAATCTTTACAGAAAAAGACGAAATTAAATAAAAAATCGCAAAATAAAGACACCAATAGTGATGGTATTAATCTTGCTAAAATAAAATTAGCATTTAAAAATTTAATCGATAAAAATAATACTACTAACAAACAAGATATTGTAAATAAAGTTCAATTTGAAAGTGAAATATTAGAATTATCAACAAAAGTTAAAATACTGGATGAAGAAATAGAACAAAAAGAGAAATTAAATAAAAATTTCCAAAATGAAATTATGGAATTAAACAAACTTTTAAATTCCATGAATAAAGAGGTGCAAATTTCTGCTAAGGTTTGTAATAATGCTGAAATGAAATTAAGAAATTTGGCCAATCAAACCAGAGAACAGCGCGATCAACATTCTGTTGCTGTTGAAGAAAGGGAATTGAATTCTCAAAAAATTACATATTTTAGAAATTTGATAGTTCTTATTTCTCAATACAACACTGTATATGAAATACAAAATATAAAAATAAAACCAAATGAATCTAACGAAGTTATAGATGGCCCATTTTATCAACAAGATATAAGTAAAAATGAAGATATTTTATGACAATTATCGACTAAAAATATGGGTACAATAAGCAAGATGAGAAGATATAGAAATGCTGTTTATAATGTTATGGATGCATGTTATAGAAATCCATATATCATTTATTCAATGTACAATGCTCCTAAAATTTCCACAAAATATTATGATTTCGATAATTCGTTACAATCAAAATATAATCTTAATAATGAGCAAATGGAAGCTATCTTAAAAAGTTTGAACACTAGAGATTGCTTTTACTTGCAGGGTCCTCCGGGTACAGGGAAAACCCAAACAATTAGTGCAATAGCGCACCAAAACATACTAAACAACAAGACAACGTTGATGACATCTTCGACGCATGAAGCAATAAGTAATTTCATAGATCGTTTAAATTCTTATTCCTTAACTGATCCGTCGATAGTGTTATTTAAGTATGTTGCACAAAATTCTAATTCTAATAAAAATTATAACCCTTATGATGAAGACCATTTATACTCTAATTTTATAAAAAAAGCTTTAACATTAGAGGACGACATTAATGATACGGAGATAGATAATGTCCATGCAGTTAGACAGTGCTATAATGATAATCCTGAGATGCAAGCATTATTTTTCAGCGTTTCCTGAATGAAAAATTTTATAAATCAAATCGATATAATGCTAACTGATGAAGAAGCTATTTTAAATAGTGATATGTGACTTAAAAATAGTAAATTTCTAAAAGAGTTATTAGGAAAAACAAATCAAAAATTGCCAACCTTAGAAAACGATATGGATAATTTTCATAGAACCTTAAAGAAACTACTAAGAAGTCGCGAGAAAATAGGTTTAGAAGATGAATTACTTAATAAATATGAAGATCTTTTAAATAATTTTATTAAAAATGAGAATGACGCTCATATTACCTTTTCACAATTAATGAGTAAATTTCAAGCTAAGGCTAAAAACAATTTGGAGAAAAGAATTCATAATTTAAAACACCATGTATTAAATGATAATTCTTCCAACGACATTAAGACAATCGAAAAAGAGGAACGCGAGTTTAAGAATTACTTGTTTAATAAAAATTTAATAAACGTAATAGGTATCACCACAACATCGCGTACTTCAATAAAAATAAATGATCAAGAAAAAGATATTTTCACAGAATATCCGATTGATATAGTTATTATTGATGAGATTTCAAAATCTTGTACTCCCGAAATATTATCTAGAGCCATTTTGGCTAAGAAGGTAATATTTGCTGGCGATTATCGACAATTACCACCGCATGTAGAATTGGATAGTAATGAACTTCGTGAATTTACTGAAAGCAGCTATTGCAATCATTATTTCTATAACATAGCGAAACGTAAAAATTTAATTGATTATAGCGAAACGTATGACCAAGATAAAAATTATGCTTTTAATATTTTAGGGAAAGATGCAGACGAAAATAAAATCACAGATCATTTTAAAAATTTATGGTCACTATCATTCTTTACTAAACAAATTATGAAAATTAAAAGTAGCGGTATGAGAGATAATCAAGCTTATTCGATACTAAGAGAACAGCACCGATTTAACAAAGATATTATGAATATAGTAAATATTAATTACGAAGAGGATGAAAGGCTAAAGCTAGCTAATGACGACCAGTCCTTAAATGAATATAATTTATTTATTAATAATACAAACTATGCATATGCACACACGATAGCGCTGGATACTAGTTATATGTCTAATAAATTTATTTCATATGCTAAACAGGCAAGTGAGAATGGAAGGAAATTGCAAAAATTTGAAAGTTACGTTGATTCTATAGAAGGCACTAAAATAGATGCCTTTGATCAAAAAATAGCAATATTCTCTAAAAAAATTAGATTATCTAGTTCCTCAACTTGTAACGAATACAACGCTTATACAATTGTTAAAATAATTAAAGAAATAGTAAATTCAAATGAAATAGAAAAAATTAAAAACAACATTGGAATTATCGCTATGACAATTAATCAAAAAAATATGATTAAAACATATCTTAGAGATACTAAATTTGTAACTAATGATGAAATTAAAAAAATAAATGATTGCGTGTGAGTTGATACCGTAGATAATTTTCAAGGTCGTGAAAAGGATTTTATAATCGTAGATTTTGTAAGAGCAAAAAATTTATGTAATGCAGATGGGCTATTATTTAAAAAAGAAACAAAACAAAGAGATACATCGTTTTATGAAAAAATAGAAAGATTGAACGTTGCTATAAGCCGCGCAAAATCAAAACTAATTCTAGTCGGTGCATTTGAGCAACATCTTAACGATTTCGTTTCTCGAGTTACAACGGGTGAAAACCTTGTTGCTAGTAGAGAAAAGGTTATAAATTCAATGTATGAAAAATGTATAGTTAAGATCAACACTTGAAAGGAGGATTTATAATGGACAAGAAATTAATAATAGAACTACCTGTGCTATATACTTTTAATCAAGTTAACGCACAGTTAAAAACTATAGAAAATATGACGCATTTTCAAAGTATGTTAGTCATTGTTGTTGAAGCCTGCGAAAAAGGTGAAATTAAAAAAACTGAAAATTTTCTAAATGCGATTAAGGAAACATACAATATAAATGATAATTACGACTATATGTTGATAGATTTAATTCTAAAAACTCTTAAAATAGGTAATATTAACTATTATGAGTACACAGATGATAAACCATTAAGAGATTTTTCTGATTTAAAATGGAGAACTATTTATGATTCTCTAATAGGGAATTACAAATTAAACCAATACATCAGAGATAATGTTGAAAATAATAAGTTTTTAGGTTTTTCTCCAAAGATTGAGAGTGAAAATCCTTTCATTGTTGAAGATTGTGTTAACTTTCCTGAAAGAAATAAGGAAATTAATATAATAGAATTAAAAGGGCGAAAACCCCAAAACTGAGATTCGATAGATGAACCACAATATGTTCGTGTTCAATATGAAGATATTAATGACGAAGAAAAACAATACAATAAAATTGAAAAATATTTCAATAGCATCAAACCTAGATATAGTATCTTTAAAATAGATTTACCATATTTGAAAAACAATAATAATTTATTTTATAAGAATGAAACTTTTGGATTCACAATTGATAATAATTTAATTATTCCTGATAATAATGAATCAGAGAAAGTATTAAAATCCTATATTAATGAACAAGGATTTAGAAGTTTTAAAGATATAATTTTGGATCAAATAAGTATTGACCCAAAGCAATATAATATTAAAGCTAGCAATAAAAACAATTTAGTAACAAACGAAATTAATATTAGTGAATTTAAAGAATATATTGAAAATCGTTCAATTTTGCGAAGTGTCTTTAAAAATGAAGACATTGAATTTAGTTTTAACAAATATGAAGTTGTTTCGTTGAACTATGTCGAAGATGAAGTGGCCTTAAGTGATAATAACGAGTTAATAAAATTTGAATTTAATAATCCTGTTACAACGATTGAAGATAATCAGATTTTTAATAGATTATTAAAAGAAAAAATCGAAAATAACGATATAAATTATGAACTAATTAATGAAGCGCCTAAATATTTGATTACTCAAATGGGTAATTTTATTATCAATATGATTCAGTCTAATTTAGTGCTAGATCAAGAGATGATCCAATTCTTTGCTAATGAAAATTGATTTGATAAACAATTAGTCAAACAGTTGAGCTTGGAAAAAATAGATGAATATTTTCTAAATAATTGAGATTATCTAGGGGTTGTTATAAACAACGATAAAGACCAAGGAAAATTAATTAAGCATCTAATAAAGTTTCAATATAGTAGTAAAAATTACGAAAGAATTTATAATGTATATAAATTTAACTATAGTAAAATAGAAAAACCAATATTTAAAAATTGAGATATTGAAAGCAAATTATTTGAATTAAAGTCTTTTGCTAAATCGATTACGAGTGGAAAAATATTAAAGTTAGAGATGAAAGATCTAGAAGATATTATATATAAATTCGACACATTTATTAACCAGATTAATATTATTTCCAATGTTAAAGAAATGTTCATTGATAAAATAAGAGAAATAAATAGTCGCATTAATCATTTAAAAGACCAAGATGAAGAAAGCATCAAAAAAGATATAAATAGCAATTTGATGGAAGCTAATAAACTAATGGAGGCATATCTTTCTAAACTTTCAGACTTTAATGGTAAAGATGCAAAAAAATACATTAATAAACTAAATATTTCAAAAGGTGATAAAAAAACGCTAGAAAAATTTAGGGATACGAGAAATATGTATACCCACGAGGACAGTAAAAAGAAAAAAAATAAGGTTTTTACTAAATCAAGAAACATTGAGATTAAAAACTTATATGAAGAAGTTAAAAGAATAACTAATCAAAAGGAGAAAAAATAATGAGTCATAGTGTATTTATAACAACGGATGGTAAAAAAAGAATGCAGCACCAATGTGATCACGTTGCTGCTGAAATGGAAAAAATGTTAGAGCAAATCTCGCTGACTTCAAAAGTGGCGGTTGGAATTAGAAAAAAAGTTGAAGCAATTAGAAATCAGCAAAACGAACTAATGAAATTTAGTGATGAAATAAACGATGTAAAAATATCTTCTGATTTTCAAAAAAAATTATCAACGCTAACAAAGGAAGGCACAAACCTTTTGCGTAATAGTTCAATAATCGGTACGCTAATTGATTTTAAGGAAGAACAAAGAGTCGAGATAGAGACTTTTATAATGGAGCAAGGTTACAAGGCGACAATAGCATATCGTAATTTAGAAAATAACAACTACATTGTTAACATGGAAACTTTACGCGAAGAAATGGATAAGATTAAAAATAAGAATTTAGAAAAAGAAGAATTAGATTTATTCATCAAAAAAAATATGATGTATATTAAAGATTTAGATCTAGATGATAGTCTTGCATTTGCTCTAATTAACAAATTAAAGTCATATAAAACCCCAGAAGGTTTAACTGATTTTCAATCATTTGTGAGTGAGAAAGAATTTGAAGTGAGCGAAATTAATTCTTTAGCTAAAAGTATGTTTAAGGAACTAACTAAATATGATTTCAAAATGGGCAAATATGAATACAAATTAAATGACAAAGGAATTGTAGTGGGAAGTTTTATTTTGAAGGATAAGGCCTATCATGAATTGAAAATAAATATTGATGGAGCAAACGGAATTAACTATAAATTAGGTAATTACGAAGGACATGCATGCGAAAAAACATCGGTAAAAATTTGGAATTTTTTAGATGAAAATGGATACGGAATAATAGCTGCTCCAATTATCAGAGATGTGAATGAAGAACCGCTTTCTAAAGCACAAAAATTATACGAAGGAGACAAATAATGAGTTTTTACAAATCACTAAATCAAGCAAAATTAAAAATACAACAAAAGAACATAGTTCTACTAAGCGGGAATGTTCAAGACTTTATTTTTGAATCTATTGAAGGATTCCCGATAGACAAAAAGAAAAAGAGAATTTACACTCTAGTGGAATATATAACAGAAATGCTAAAGCAAGATAGTTACAAATTTGTTTCACTATACTCGCCAACTCGCGGCTCGGTGACGTTATTAGATAATGACCAAGTTAGTAAAATAGAACAATCAACAACTAACAAAAAAGGTAAATTTGACGATTATTTCAATAACGATGAAGAGGGGGATAAGGATTCAATCAATGTTGATAATAGTGAAGTCAAAGATGATAAAAATAAAAACGAATCTGGTAAAATTAGTTTACAGCAATATGTTGCTGAAATTACACGTCTAATAAAATCACAAAAGAAAATTAGTAATAATGATAAAAGTAACGCATTTATAATTGATTTTTCAGAAGTAAATTTTGAAAAATCAATAGGTGCTAGTGAACAAAAATTCATTGCAGAACTATTAAATAACTTCATTAATCAAGATTCAAATAGCATTCTTTCTTATATCGAAAGAAGAGATAAGTTAATTTTGATTTCAAGAAACCCTAATCTTTTAACCAACTTAATTCCAACTAACAATAGCGAATTTGGAAGCGTAAGTATTCTTAAGCCGGACAATAAAGAGAGATCATCATTTTTTAAAAAATACTCTAATTGTTTCGATATCGGCGGAGATTTTGCAGACGATAAATCTGCCGATAAGAAGGATGCAATCCGCTTAACAGATAACTTATCATTTAGAGAAATTAGTCAATTGGCTAAGATTAATAACAACCATAATGAAACATTAAACTTTAAGCAATTATATGGTTTGGCAACTTTTAATAAAACAGAATCTGAATGAGAAAAAATTGATTTTGAACAAATTAAGAAATTAAAGACTGAATTACGTTTGAAGGTCAAAGGACAGGATGAGGCGATTGCTAAAGTACAATCGGTAATTACTAAATCTTTTGTGGGATTATCGGGTATTAGTCATTCATTAACAAAGAACAAACCTAAGGGGGCCTTGTTTTTTGTCGGCCCGACTGGGACGGGTAAAACTGAGTTAGCCAAAGCCATCGCTAGTTTTGTTTTTGGGGATGAATCAAAATTTATTAGATTTGATATGTCTGAATACAATCATGAACATAGTGATCAGAGATTGATAGGAGCACCTCCTGGATACGTTGGTTATGACGCTGGAGGACAATTAACCACAGCTATTAAAGAACGTCCCTTTTCTGTTCTTCTATTTGATGAAATTGAAAAGGCTCACCCTAAAATTCTTGATAAATTTTTACAAATTTTAGAAGATGGAAGATTAACATCTTCCCAAGGCGAAACAATTGATTTTTCTGAAACATTCATTATCTTTACTTCCAATATAGGTTCAGATACTGTTGGGTCAAACCAAAAAGAAACTGGCGAACATTTTGTTAATGCTGTAAGTAATTACTTCACTAATGAAATTAAGCGTCCAGAATTATTAAATAGAATCGGTTTAAAAAATATCGTAAGTTTTAATTTTATTACTGACGATAAAATCATTAAAAGTATTATTAATGCAAAAATTAAAATGATTAATCAATATCTTAAAGAAGAAAAATCATATAATATGTTGATTGATGAAAGCGCAGCTCAATGTTTAATTAAATTAATAATTAATAATTATGATAAGAAATTTGGTGGGCGAGGAATTGTAAGTTCAATAGATGAAATTTATATTGATGCTTTATCAGACTTTATTGCACAAAATCACGAAACGATAAAGGCCATAGTAAAAGATAAACGCTTGGCTAGTATTAAACTTTCTGCGGAAAATAATAAAATCAAGTTTGCCCTAATTTCATAATATAAAGAAATTACAAACACCAACTATAAAAAGGAGGCATTATAATGCTAAGTAAAATTAAGAAACCATTTAACTATAAAGTTAATTATCATTTCATTGAAACATGTAACATGAACTGTAAATATTGTTTTGCCAAAATGATTGGTAAAGAAATAAGTGATGAAGAAAAGAAAAAATTAATAACTAGAATAAGTAAAAAATTCAAAGCTATAAATTTTGTTGGTGGAGAACCATTGCTAAGGTTAAAAACCCTAGAAGAAATGGTGGATATTTGTAATAAAAACAATTGTAAACCATCCGTCGTTACAAACGGTTCGATGTTTGCTTTTAACATTGAAAAGTACCGTTCTTTAATTTTAAAATTAGATACGATAGGGATTAGCATCAATAGTTTAGAAGATAAAACATTAATTAAGATTGGTAATTGCCTTGGCAATAATCAAACTTTCAGTGACAAATATTTAACTATTATTACAACATTGAGAGAGATTAATCCTAATATCAAAATAAAGATTAATACAGTAGTTGAAAAGTTTAATTACAAGGGAATGGAATTAGCAAAATTTATTGATGAAGTAAAACCATACAAATGGAAAATTATGAAAGTTATTAACATTGACAATCATGGAGAAGGTTTTGAAATAACCGATCAACAATATCATCAATTCATTGACAATAACAAACTTAAAAATAATAAAACTAATGTTATTATTGAAGCTGAAGGAGAAATGATAAATTCATATATTATGATTCATCATAACGGTAGTTTTGTATCCAATTCAAATCAATCTAATTGTAATTTAATATCATACAAGAGCACAGACACCACTATAAAGCAATGACTAGACAATAATTTAGATTTAGATAAATATAATAAACGGTATGAATTTAAACAATCAGAAAATAAAGATCATAAGGAAATTATTATATAAATTTATTACTTTTACAAATAGATTGAGCCGCCACATTGGATTCAACTATTTGTTTTTTTATATACCTAATGAGCGTTGCTATAGATGAGTTTCACTAAATGATATTACCTAATAAAATATATAGATTAAACTTAGCTTAAATTTTGCTTTATAATCAATATGAATTATAAATATTATTAAGATATTTATTAAAGAGGAATAGGTTTAAAATGAGCAAACTATATGAAGATGTAAATAAGAAGAATAATGAATATGGTTCAGTCATTGCTACCATTTGTAAAGCGCGAAGAAATCAAATTTTAACAATCTTAACGGTCGTTACAAAAGAAGTTAAAAGTGAAAGATGACAAAATAAATTTTCAATTGAAAAAGATCGTATTTATAAAGTCGGAAGCGCTTGATTAAACTATTGTATGGTTGAAAACGCTAATGCAGCTAATGCCTTTAAATTCAATATGGATTTCTATTTTTTAGTTAAAGCCAAACCGAGCGCGACCGATGTTGATTGCTTTGAAATTTCCAAACGAATTAGAGCTATTATTGATGGAAAATTCAATGAAATGAAGCCATGCAAGATCTTGTTGGGCACCAACAAAAGAGCTATTAGATTAAATTGTTCAGTTAAGAATGCCGACGGTAGAAATGTGATTGATTATTCAATTGACATCGCAGTTCATATCTTAAGAGGTAATAAGGAAGTTACTTACATGACTAGCAATGATGATGTCGGTAGTACGCCATTTGAATTCCATGAAGAATTGACATTTAATTATTGAGAACCAAAAATAATTTTAAATTTTAAAGATCCTTATCGTTGGGCTCTTAAGACTTTAAAATACATTTATTATTTTAATAATACAAATAATGAAGAACTTGAAAACGAAATGAAAAAAGACAAATTTCTAAGTTTAGCTTATGAAATAACTACTAAGGTTATTAAAAATAGCCCTCACTTAATAAATGACACTAAGGCTATGCGAACTAAAAGAAGAGCTATTACTGATGAAATTAATAGAAAATTTGGTGCGTTTAAGAAACCTGTGGCGTAAACATTATTCTACAATAGATAACTCAATAGGTATCTTTATTGATTGATTTAAATTTGGAAATAATTTTCAGATGAACCCACTAGTGTAACCGCTTTATTTGCCGTTAATTGATGCTTATCTTATTATCGTTTTTTAGAACTTGATTTATTGTAATTATTTTTTTTAATGTAATAGTCCATTAGGACCTTTTTGTTACATTTTTTAAAACTTGATAAATATAATAATTCACCAAAAGTATAAGTTAAAGTATTTTTAGATGGCCATCGGTGCGTTGATCACATTTTAATTCAACTAACAATGGAAATAACAAGCATATGAAATAGATATGTTAAAACCGGTACACATCAGAATGGGACTCCTTTAAATAAATTATAAAAGAAATTGAAATCAGGATTAATATTATTATCACTTTTAATATAATCATATTTACTTAATCCCGAAGTATTGGAGCTAACATTTAAACTAGTTTTCATAATAGCAACATAAGATAGAAAGACAGCAACAAAAGTAATCATTACTAAGGCATCATAGCGATTATATTTATCTTTGTATAACAATGCGTTCAACCCCACCGTCATAATAAATAAATGGACGATTAGAGTCATGGAATTATAAGGTACACCCGGTTCCTGATTGCCAATAATTAAATAGTCAACCGTTAACTTAGCATTACTAATGAAAATTTTAGAACCAAAGATAACCATAGCTCCAGCATAAAATGCGAGTGGTGCGATATGCCCTAAAAAAACGCGTCCAACTTTACTCATCATCGAAATACTAATAACGACAGCTAGCATCGGACAAAAATCTAATAAAAAAGCTCAACTATAGGTTGTGTTATATTGCATTGGATTATCCGTCTTAGAATATGTATGCTTAGCAGCGCTCTCAATTACTGGCAATCAACGAACACCAAAATAGCTCGCCAAAAAAATAATTGCTACGATTACAACAATCGGAACGATGGGTATTCTATCCATTTTGATTTGATCCGTATGGGATGCAATTTTAAAGGTAAACGAAAGTAGCAACAAAACGAGTGCTACCATTAGTAATAAGATGTTTGCTGGATTCATACACTCTCCTAATATAAATATAACAAATTATTTTATTTATGCGCTAACGCAGCGATAAATTGGGTAATTAGTTAATTCGTTTACTAAATGATAAGATAGTGATTGTTTCCCTTTTTATCGTATAATATTATCATACGTAGGAGAAAACATGGAAAATAAAGAGGAAATTGAAAGTCTAAAAAGAAAATTAGCTTCACTTGAAGGTAACCAAAATCAAGCGGGAGAAAAGGACTACCAAAATAATGTTGTTAGGTCAAATAATTTAGATTATTCTAGGGCTAGACATGCAATCAATAGATTGCTTTGGACGGTTTTAGCGGGCATCATTTTAATTGTAATACTTATTATAATATTAGCGGTTGTAGTAACTATGACTACAACTAACCAAACTGATTTTTATTCGTATACAACATCTAACACCGATATGATTATTGATATAATGATTCTTCTTCTTGTTGCCGCCGGTGGAATTTTGGCAATTATATTTATTATTTTTGGAATATTAGCTGCAATCGAATGTAATAAGGTAGATTGTAGCGTTGGATTAATAGCTGGAATCCTTTGCGCGATTCCTTTAGGAATTACTCAATTAATCGGATTGATTTTATGCTTTGTAGCGAAATCGAGTTTACATAACGATTGATAAATAGCTATTAAAATTCATTATATGGAAACGATGTCACTGTAACGTGACATCGTTTTTTATAATATGATATCATTGGTTATTTTTAAGTGCGACTAATTTTTTAACAATATAATTAAATGATTATACATTTTAAGGAAAGCAGCTTTGTCAAAAGGGCTTTTCAAACCACTAGTTTCTGGTTTTTCACTATTATAAGTAAAAACCATCTTTTGTAAATCCGCACTTGTCGTTTTGATTTCGTTGAAATTACTAATGTGTGGTGCTAAAACTATTAATAATACAATAACAATAATTAAGAGACATAAATCTGTTACTAATAATATTGGAGCTAAAAAGATATATCTTTTAGATGTTGATACTAAAGCGATTGATGCAATGATTGATAATGTACCAAAGATAAAAGTTGCAATCGCAAGCCCATTTTCGGGGATTATTTGCATGTTAAATAAATCATTAATTTGGGCAGCAGTGAAGTCGGGAAGTTGTGCTGATCATGCATCGATTAATGTGGGAAAGGCGTCCGTGCTTACTCATAAGCTGCTACCACTAAACAACGAAACTAATTTAACGTTAGTCATTGCTGCAAAAGAGATGGTAACAATCGCAATAACGATTGTAATTAAGGCAAGTCATAAAGCGATTGTACGATATTGATATTTTAAGAAATATTGATAAATAGGATTATAGTTACTGAATTTAAATGGTTTATTTTTAAATTTTTGGATGGTTGCAAACGCTTTCTGTTTGTCAATCTTCTTATTCTTTATTTGATCTTTATGTAATATTTCATAATCAGCCTCATTATGTTTATTAAGTTTAATTGGAATGTGATTGTTAGCGAAAACAATTGGTATATGAATCTGATTCAAAGAATCGGTTGGTCTAATATCTTTCATTGGCACTCCTAATTTTATGTGATTAATTATACATTAAATAAACTATTCTAAACTAAAGATATTCAAATAATTTAGAGATAGATTAGCTTTATCACAGAGTTTTGGTTGATAAAACAAAATTATAAAGTTTCTCACTCTAATTATGGAGCTATCTCCATTATAATTAGAGAAATGAAGATTAAATGTATAAACATAAATTAAGATAAAGTTCAAATTTAGTTTCAAACTATTTTAAATGGACAATCACTTCATTTATTTAAAATAAGAAAGATTATAAAATGAAAAATAAAAAGAAAACTTTGCTGTTTAGATTACTATTATCGACCGCAATTTTAGGAACCGTTGTAGCTATTCCACTAGTAAGTGTTTCGTGTAGCAGTACTAAGGATGATGGAGATGGCAATAAAACCAATCCTAAACCAACTATAACTAATATCGATGTTAATAATATTTCAGAATCACGTTTTGCTAATTTGGTTAATGCCAAGCCATTTGATCAAAACTCATTATCAGAATACATGAAAATAACAGGCGATATAAAAACTATGAATTATGATGTTGATACTAATGAAATTAGTGGTACTTATATTGTAAATACCAAAGATAACGATATCGCAAGCATCGGAATAACTCTTATCAAGCAACCTGATTTCTTTTCAACATCTGAGCCAACAATAAGTAATATTGATGTTCACAACATTACTTCACAGCAATTTGAAAACTTATTTGTTGTGAACGATATAGATACAACTGTCACAAATCTTCAGAATTATATGAATATTTCTAACACCAGTTCAATTGATTCGATTATCTATGATAATGACACGAACCAAATAAAAGGTAAATACAAAGAAAATGTTGACCATAAAATATACGAGTTTGAATCTGCTAAGATGCCCGATTTTGGAGTTCTATATGGAACACCAAACGTGCTAAATATGGGGATGAAAAAAATAACCGAACTTAATTTTGAGGCATTGGCTAACAAAGCTGTTGACGAATCATCTTGATTAAAAAATAAAGATGAAATCGAAAAATATTTAATTGTCAATCATGACGAAGAAATTCAAGCATTATTATACTCTTCATCAAAGCATACACTTAAGGTTACTTATTTAGTTAATTCTTGAGATCATACAGCTAAAAAAAGTATTACTTTTGATGCCTCAGCCGTTATATGGAAAAGCTAAAATTTTATTATTAGCAAATTATTATAAGAACATAGGAGGTTATTTATGAAATTAGTTGTAATAGGCGGAGGGAGTTCTTACACTCCTGAATTGATTGAAGGATTATTAAATGGTTATCAGCATTTTCCCTTAAGGGAATTATGATTGGTTGATGTTCCCTTAGGAGAAAAAAAGTTAGCAATTATTTTCGCTTTAACAAAACGAATGATTAAAAAAATGAATCTTAATATTGAAGTTCATCAAACCCTTGACCGTCAATCGGCTTTAAAAAATGCTGATTTCGTTGTTACTCAATTTCGTGTTGGCGGTTTAGACACAAGGGTTTGTGACGAAAGAATCCCTAATAGCTATGGAATGTTAGGTCAAGAAACAAATGGGGCCGGTGGGATGTTTAAAGCGTTCCGAACAATTCCTATTGTAATTGATATCGTTAAGGATGTACAAAAATATGCGAAACCTAAATGTTGAATTATTAATTTTGCTAATCCATCTGGAATGGTAAGTGAAGCAATTCATCGTTTTACAAATTTTAAAAGATTTGTTGGTGTTTGTAATGTACCAATTCATTTATCGATTGCGATTGCTGAAGGTTTAAATAAAAAACGTTCTGATTTAAATATTGAATGATTGGGCTTGAATCATTTAGTATTTGGAACTAAAGTAACAGATGAAAAAGGAGAAGATATTACAAAGGAAGTGATGGATTATCTTGTCGAAACAGCAGCGGGTAGTAAAATTTCGATGAACAACATTGATGATATGCCTTGGGAGCCAGGTTTCATTAAAGCCTTAAATATGATTCCTTGTCCGTATTATAAATATATTGCTAAATATAACGAGATGGTGGCTCATCAACTTGTTGAATATAAAGAAGATCGAGTTCGCGCCCAAGTAGTTAAAAAAATTGAAAGAACCTTATTTATTAAATATGCTGATCCTAATTTGGATGTGAAACCAAAAGAATTAGAACAACGCGGGGGATCATATTACTCAACTGTAGCTTGTGAAGTGATGTTCGCACTAAATGGTGGGCCTGAAGTGGTTCATGCCGTCAATATCCCCCATAATGGTTATATTGAGGATTTGGACAAGGATATCGTCATTGAAATAAGTGCTAGAATCTCAAAAGATAAAATAGAGCCTATTATTTCAACTCATCAGACGCCAATAGCAATTAAAGGGATTATCGAACAAACAAAGGCTTATGAAATTTTAGCATCTACAGCTGCCGTTAATGGAGACTATCTAACGGGTTTATTGGCCCTTAACGTTTCTCCTTTTGGGTGTTCAGATACTGTTAATCGTAAAATCTATGATGATTTAATGAAAGCACACCAAAAGTTTTTGAAACAATTCAAGAAATAATTAAATAAAACGAATAATTCTTCAATATTTTTACATATTAGGTCTAATTTTATTAACAATACAACGAAAATTTATTAGATGTAAGTATTTTATATCTTTTAAATTTTTTATATACAGCCACCCATTCAGCCTAATTATGATTTAAATATATAGTTATAGTAAAATAAATATTTTTATTAATATAGTGTAAAAACGGCTTATTAATAATTTTAGTCCGTATGGTTATATAGTTATGTAAAACTTTTTACCTTTATCTAGTACTTATTATCTTAATTAAGTAGGATATAGTTTTTGTGTTATAATAGTTTCATTGTCTTTGATGTTTTACACATCACGAATATTTTAGGAGTAAAATGGCGGTAAAAAACAAAACAGCTAAAAACATTGGCTTAGCAACATCAATTGCGATGTTGATAGGTTCAGTTGTCGGAATTGGTATCTTTTTTAAGAATGTATCAGTTTTTGCAGCGAATGATAACAATGGAATGGGTATTTTGCTGTCATGGTTAATTACTACTGTTATTGTTATAACGACGGCTTTTAGTTTCGCAGAGGTTTCTTCAAGTGATCGAAGTAAAGCTGGACTAGCCTCTTGAGCTGCCAAATTATTAAGTTATCGAATGGGTCGTTTTATTAAGTTGGCGATGCCATTATTTTATTACGGCCTACTAAATATGGCGATTGGAATATTCACAGTTGAATCCATTCTAAATGTTTTTAATGTGAATAATTCCATCAATGTAGGTTGGATTGTTTTTATCGGGTTTATAATTGTAGTTTTATCGACATCATTTAATTTTGTAGCCTTCCACTTAAGTAAGAAAATACAAATTGTAGCAACTTCACTGAAATTTGTACCGTTATTAGTAGTGGGAATCTCTGGAATTATTTTTGGGATTCAAAACCCAAGTTATAACCTAATAATAAATCCTCAAGGTAGTTTTAGCATTAACGGAGTTTTCGCCTCCATACCGGCGATTTTATATGCTTTTGATGCTTTTTTATGTGTTGGAAATTTTGCTTCAGAGATGAAGCAACCAAAGCGCGATGTTCCACTTACGCTAGTAATAGGAATGGTATTATGTGCGGCAGCATATTTATTGATTAGCGTTTCACAGATATTATCAGCTCAAGGAAACGCTTATGAAGTAATGGACAAGGCGAGTCACGGTAGCGATATTGCTCAAACATTTGTGTCTGTTTTTATTATGATTGCAATCCTAGGTGTTATTAATGCATTAAGCGCAGGGGCTTTACGATCGTTTGAATCATTAATTGACGAGCATCTAATTTATAAAAGCGAAGTATTAGCAGTGTGAGGCTCGCATGAAGGGTTAAGAGCAGGGTTTATTCTCTCCTTCTTTATATATGGCTTTTGGGCACTGGTGTATTTGATTCCATCCTGTATCGTTAATAACGATGCATTTATTGATGGTATTAGTAATCTTCCAGCTTTATTCTTTTTTGTGATTTATGGAACTGTCATTCTTGGTGGTATTATTAATCGGAAAACAAAAAAGGTGAAGGTTGATCATATTAAAGGCTTTATGTTTATTGCTCCAATTGCGGTGTTAGGATGTTACTTTTCTTTCTTCTATCAATTAGGTTATGCTAACATTTATAATTTAATTGTTAACCCCCATGATATATTGTCTTGGGGGATGTTCGCCCACCCGAATGAATATAGGGTTGAGCAATATCAAGGCGCAATTGTATTTTATAGCATTTTGGCTGGTTTCATTGCGATCCCCATCATTAATGATTTATTACTCAAGAGTCAAAGAGACGACTCTAATCGGGAATGGTTCCGCGAACACCGCGGTGATCTGATAGTTTAAATCTAAAATTTTGAAAATAAAAAAGTGGCTTTGAAGCCACTTTTTTTGATGCCTTTATTATTCTTTAACTAATGTTACTAAAACTTTTTGCCCGCTTCAGAAACTGTTATAACTAGTTAAACTGTGTAAAGTATAACCATTTGTAACAACGTTATTGATCTTATCTTTTTTGATTTTAGATCATTTTACTTTAACTACTTTATATTCTTTTGCCAAAATAAATCTCCTTAATTTGATATAAATAATATTACCACAATGATTGCTATTCTATACATTTGTTCTTATCTTAAATAGTAAATAACAAATATCTTTTAACTTATTATTATTTTCATTATTTAGCAATCTAAAGTAATTTTATTTATATTTAGGTCGTACTAGTTTAATAAAATTTTACTCGCTGGAAGGCGAGTTTAAGGACACTATTTAAAACAGCATTTTTAGTGTCATAAATTTATTGTTGAACTACAAATAATTTAGTTAAATTTAAATTTAAATATATTAATGACTAATATAAACAATAATTATGATAAAAATAATAAGAGATTAAATGCCGCATATAGAGTTATATTGACTAACCAATTGTATACTTGAATTATAATAAATTAATCAAACAAAATAAAAATTGGCCAATATAACCAATGAGAGGATTTAAATTATGAACATTAATTTAATAATAAGTGCTTTAGATGGAACCTTACTTCATACTAATGAAGAAAGAAAATTAATGAATACTAGAGTAATCAAAAAAATAAATTATTTAACAACACAAGATGTTAAAGTTTCAATCGATTCAGGTCGTCATCATTTGGATATAGCTAATGTTGCAAAACATTTTGGTTTACAAAATATTAACTATTATATCGGGTGTAACGGTAGTATCATCTATGATGCTAAATCAAAAGAAATTATTAAAGCTCATTATTTAGAATCTAATAACTTTAAAAAAGCTATTAACGTATCAAATTTTTTAGACCATATCGATTTAAAATTTGTAGTAGCCGGATATACGAAAACAACAGATTTATATATTATTAAAAATGAAAGTTTAACCACAAATGGTTATGATTATTTCAAAAAAATAGAATCAGAATTTACTGACTATAAATATTTAGAAGTAGATAGTATTCCAAATGAAGCTCAAATTTGTGAATTTAAAATAACACTTGATCAAGAAAATTCATTTACGATTTATGACGTTTATCATAAAATTGAAAATGCATTCATTGATTGTTCAATGTTTATCACTGGGAAATATTCGATTGTTGTTTTAGCAAAAGAAATTGACAAGGGGTCTGCGATTAAAGATTTAAACGAGATATTAGGTAACGAACTTAATACTTTATCAATCGGAAATTCAATTAATGATATCGAAATGTTTAAAGCTACGAAATATAGCGCTACTTGATCAAAGTGCGATCCTAAAGTTACTAAGAAAGCAACCCACGTAGTAGAGGGTGAATCTAAAAAATGAGTGAACGAAGCTTTAGATTTCTTTTTTGATATTCCCCCAAAGATTAATAAGTAAAATTAAATAGTCATAAATTAATATTATAAATTTTTAAGAAGCAAACCAAGATGTCATAAGAGGCACCTGGTTTGCTTTCTTTGTAAACATGTTATATTTATAAGCCCTGTTGGCATTGATTTGGAATTAATGAGTTATAATTTGAATATACAAATTTTATAAGAGTAAGGAGCGCTTTGATGGAAAAAGAGAATATTTTTACTAAGTTTAAGGACAAACATTTAGGAGGTTTAAGTTACGGGGTGCTCGCTGCTATCTTCATTTTAGCGGCAGCTGATGCCTTCACTATGGCTGCGCCTTATTATTTAAAGTTAATTGTTGTGGATGTTTACTCGTACATGGGGATTAATCAATCTCAATTTGATTTATTAGGTTCAATCCTTGGATATGTGACTTTAGCAACGCAATTACCCGGAGGATGGCTAGCTGATAAGGTTAGTTCTAAAAAATTATTAACTCTCTCGTTAATAATAACCGGGGTTTTAACAGTTTGATGAGGTTTATTAATTCAAGGTGGACCAAACGGAGCGAACTATATAAGCGCAGCTTCATTGATGCCGATGTATATTATTATTTATGCATCTTGAGGAGTTTCAACAACATTAGTTTTTTGAACACCTTTATGAAAATTATTGTCTCAACAAAGCCCAAAAGAAAAACAAGGTTTATCTTATGGGCTTGAAGGTACTTTCAATGGATTTATTGGGTTGATTTTTTTATGAGCCATAGGATTTATCGCTACTAGCATCGTTAGTTCTAACTTGCCGTCAGCGTACATCGCCTTTCCCATTTTTGTTTGGTTAATCGGTGGTTTGTTAATTTTAACAGCATTTGCTGTTTTACGTTGGGTTAAGGAGCGGCCAACGAAAGATAAGTTTGCAATTGACGTTAAAACTATGTGAAGTGTAATGAAAGAACCGCGCGTTTGACTATGTTCGATTTTTGTATTAGGTTTATATATGTTCCAATCTGTGTTTGCCTATTATTTTAAAGATTATATGGCAAATGTTATTTTGTATGGTGTTGTTGGAGCAACTATTATTGTCACTGTATTATCGGGGTTTAGAACATACTTATTAAGAATGTTTGTTTCAACCCCTATCGGTAAGTGGGCAGATAAGAAAGAGTCCTATATAGTTATTCTATTTTGAACACTAGTAGCAGGGATTGTCATCGCCACCTTATTTATCTTTTTACCAGGATTTGGATCAATTCCAACTGGTGGATATTTAGTGGCGTTGGAGGTAATCATACCTATTCTATTTATAGTGTCTGGGATTTTATCTTGAATAATGGTAACGTTGAGATATACACAAATTGTTGAAATACCAACAACTCCAAATTCATATGCATGCACTACTGCATTAATTAGTTTTGTT
This sequence comes from Ureaplasma sp. Hg1, assembly GCA_021378535.1. Classification (GTDB taxonomy): domain Bacteria; phylum Bacillota_I; class Bacilli_A; order Mycoplasmatales; family Mycoplasmoidaceae; genus JAACJV01. The sequence continues at coordinate 96,107 of JAACJV010000001.1, forward strand.
GCATTTTCATCAGATTCTTGATTTTATACCATATCATCAGAAGTTGGTAAAAATTACTTAACCGCTGATGGAGGTTATACACAACAGGGTTATCAAATCATTCTAGGTATCGCTTTAGGTGTTACATGTATTGGTTTAATAAGCGGTGGTATCTTAATATATTGAAATAGACATGAAATGAAAAAATTAGGTAAGACATCTTACCGATGAAGGGATCTAAATAATGGATAAACAAAAAATTATAGGACATCGTGGTTATAGCGGCATCGCGCCAGAAAACACTGCAATGTCATTTGAAATAGCTCATATATTTAATTTTGACGGAATCGAAATGGACGTCCATATGAGTAAAGATGGCGAATTAATTGTCATCCATGATGAAACACTTGACCGTACTTGTGACGGAGCCGGTGGGTATGTTAAAGATTTAACATTGAAAGAAATTAAGGAAGCTAATGCGAGCGCAAAATTTTATCCGCCTGCACCAGCGCAAACCATTTTAACGCTGAAGGAATTTCTAGATCAATTTTCTAATAAGTTTGATTTCATTAATATTGAAATCAAAACCGATCAAATTGAATACCCAGGAATAGAAGGAAAGATAGTAGACACTCTAAAAAACTATGAAAATAATCGAGCTCACTATTTACTCTCTTCATTTAATTACCAATCTCTAGTTAGAGTCAGTAAACTAAATCCAAATTTAGATTTAGGTTTCTTATGGTGAAAAATTTCTGAATTCAAAAAAATTGATAAACAAGAGTTAAAACAAGTTTGTAAGTATCTTAATCCTTGAACGGTATTGTATGATAAACATAAAAGCGAATATGATAAATTAAATATGCCTTATGCACTATGAACTATAGCTTCTAAAAAAAGCCATGAAAAATATGTGAATGATCCAAAAGTTAAATTTCAAATTTGTAATTATAAATTTTAATTATGAGTATTAATTGAGTTATTAGTGATTTAGATGGGACACTCCTTTTCTTTAACGAAGGCAAACAAGTTATTAATCCAGAAGTTATAGATAAAATTAATTTTTTAACAAGCAAGAAAATCAAGTTTTCAATAGCATCTGGTAGGCACCATGAAGATATTGCAAACATTGTGAAATATTTTGGTTTAGAAAATGTAAATTACTATATTGGGTGTAATGGTAGTGCAATATATCATGCAAATTCAAAGCAAATAGTTAAGTCGCATTTTTTAGATAATAAAATTTATACTAAAATAATTAGTGCATCAAAACTATTAGATACCATTGATCTAAAATTCGTTTTAGTTGGCTATAGTAAAACAACAGATTTGTATATTGTTAAAAATAAGAGTTTGCCTACGAATGGTTATAATTATTTTAAACAATTTGAAGCGGGTTTTACGGATTATCATTATATAGAAGCTGATAATATTCCAGATGATGTCGAAATTTATGAATTCAAATTATATATAGATCAGAATAATGCATTAGATATCGATAACGTATATCAAAAAATAAAAAAATTATTTAAAGCTTATCAAGTGCTTATAACTGGTAAATATTCAATAGAAATTCTATCTCAAAATATAAACAAGGGGATGGCAATCAAGGAATTGGGTAAAATGTTAGATAATAACTATGTAGCACTATCAATAGGTGACTCATTCAATGATGTGTCAATGTTTCAAGCGACCAAATATAGCGCTTCAGGTTCGCATTGTTTGAAAAAAGTTACTGAAAATGCCACTTATGTTGCAAAAGGCAACCCTAAAAAATGAGTCAATGAAACATTAGATCATTTTTTTGATATCACAAAATTTAAAAGCAATATTTAATAATTATGAATTAGTATTATCTATAATTAAATAAGAAAGAACAGAATCTTGTAAAAGGATTCTGTTTTATTACACTTACGCTTCAGTGACCAAACAAAGTTGAATAAGAATATATTTAAACACTTAATATTTTAATAAATATAGAAATTTATTGCATGTGCAATCGATTTTTATAAGAGATCATTTTCTAATAATTAACTATCCATATAAATTCCATAAAAGATAAATTGTAATTTTTAATATCTTGGTGTATTTTTTATAAAGGTATTTAAAAAAGAAGGAGGAAAATATGGATAATTTTATTAATACATTAGAGAATGTTAATATGTGAGCCGCAATTGTTAGCGCAATAGCAATTATTGCTTTAGGATACATCTTAATTAAGGTGAAAGTTTTTAAAGCTGATTGGAAAAAAGTATTAAACGCAGTTGTTTTAAAAGTAGCTTTACCAGCATTAGCGATTAAAGGCTTTATGGCGGCAATTACAATACACGATCTAAAAGTTGAAGGATTTGTTTTGGGCTTTTCATTTGGTTTATATATAGTTTTAGTTCTAATTGCAGAACTATGAATTAGATTTGCACCAAAAATAATAATGAGCAAAAAGAAAATAAATCAAGTCGCTTTAAATGGAAACATTGAAAGCACAATTGTTGGAGAAATCAATACGGAGGGCGCTAACAAACAAAGAAAAGATGTGGTTATGTGAATGATGCTAATTTTTGGATCAACCACATTCTTTGGAATGCCGATTATTAACTCGGTATATCCTGATGGAGTATTAAGTGCTAATTTAGCTAATATTCCTTATCGAATTTTCTTATACTCATATGCTTTTATGATGATGTCAGGGCTTAAAATGAATAAGGAAAATATCGTGTCATCGATGAAGAAAACATTTATGAATCCAATTATTATAGCAACTTTTATTGGTTTAATATTATGATTAAGTCAATTAATTCCAGGAGCTGGTTCATGATTTGTTTTAAAAGAAACTGCGCCTTATATCTATAAACCGTTTTTCTACATTGCGGACTTATGTTCGCCATTGGTTTGATTATCAATTGGTATTACATTAGCTTCACAACCGTTGATAAACGCTGTTAAGGATTGAACGGTATGAATGTATTGCGGGCTTAAGAATTTTGGGTTACCATTGATCGTCTTTGCAATCTTGATTTCTTGTGTTTCAAGTAATATAATTAATAAGGCAAGCGCAATGGCTTTAGTTATTTTCGCTGCAACGCCACCAGCGACAGTTATTATAGCTTATTCAATGAATTATAAAAATAATGAAGATTTCGCTGCACGTTGTTCAGCATTATCAACCTTAACTGCAGTTATTGTAATGCCGGTTTGAATCATCATTGGAGAAACTGTTTATTCAATGTTCTAGTAACATTGTGTTAAATAATTAATATACAAGGAGAATTATCATGAAGGTAATATGTTTTGGAGTAAGAAAGGTTGAAGAACCAATTTTCCATAAATTTAATAAATATAATTATGAACTAACATTAAAAGCAGGTGCTTTAAATGAAAGCAATACAGAATTATTATATGGTTACGATGCAATCGTAGTACGAGCGAGTGACAAAATTAATCAAAAAGTTGTTGATGCAATAGTTAAGTACAATATTAAATATTTGCTTACATGCACCGTGGGTGTTGATCATATTGATTTAGAATATGCTCATAAAGCTAATTTAATGATGGCACGAGTGCCATCATACTCGCCAAATGCGATTGCTGAATTAGCCGTTAGTGAAGGCAGCTCATTGCTACGGAAATCTCATTATTTTGCTAGTCGCTTAGCAAACAGTGAATTTAAGATAGACGCATTCGGGTTTGCTAAAGAAATTCGTAATTCAACAGTCGGAATTATTGGGACAGGTAAAATTGGGTCAACAACCGCTAAATTATGAAAAGGTTTAGGCGCTAAAGTAATCGGTTACGATATTTATCAAAGTGATCACGCAAAACAATTTTTAGATTACGTAGAGTTTGATGAATTATTAAAATCATCGGATTTAGTTAGTTTTCAAATCCCTTACATAAAGGGCGTTAATGATAAAATGATTAATGATGAATTAATCGCTAAGATGAAGGAAGGGGCGGTGTTAGTTAATACAGCACGCGGCCAAATTCAAGATGAAGCAGCTATTTTAAGGGGTTTAAAAAGTAATCATTTAAGTGCAGTCGCTCTAGACACGCTTAATAATGAAAAGCAATGATTTAACAAGGATAATGTTAAAGTTGATGACAAGGCCATCAAAGCCCTATTGGCTATGTATCCGCGTGTGATGATTACACCACACATCGGTTCTTACACTGACGAAGCAGTGGCCAATATGGTTGAATTTTCATTCGATAATCTAAATGAATACATTACATTAAATAAATGTAAAAATAAAATATAGTAATAAAGATATATTTCATATTTAAAATAAATAAAAAATAGTAGCTTTTAGCAAGCTACTATTTTTTATACTACATAATAAAATTAGATAGTTTCATAACTAATTAGCAATGAAACTTTACCTTCAACTGTTATATTTGAATCACCAGGGAAAGCGATTAGATTATCGCCTTTTTTAATGTCTTCGCCATTAAATTTACCTTTACCATCAATAATAGTTACTTGCAATCATTTGGCACGACCGAAACTATAAGTGTGCTTATCACCTTCGTTTGATAGATGAAATAATTTGAATAAGTCGTTATCAACCAAATAATTATTATGTCCTTTAGCTTTTTCTTGAGAATGCTCTTGGTCTAAATATGTGATGCAATCAATTGATTGATCAATATGTAATTCACGATGATGTCCGTCTTTATCTGTACGGTCATAATCATATAAACGGTATGTTGTATCAGAAGATTGTTGAAGTTCATAAACCATGGTACCTTTTGTTATAGCATGGACTGTTCCTGCTGGCACATAAATGAAATCGCCCTTCTTGATTTTTTTATACTTTAATAATGTTTTTCATTCTTTATTTTTAATTAAGGAAGATAGTTCATTTTTATCTTTGGCATTGTGGCAATAAATTAATTGAGCGTCTTTTGGACAATCAAGAATGTACCAACATTCATTTTTAGCTTTTATGTTAGGTTTATATTCCTGCGCCTTATCAGGGTGGACTTGGACGCTTAAATTATCATTTGCATCAATTATTTTACATAATAAAGGATATTTTCGAGTTTCGGCATTGTGGAATAAATCGATATGGTTTTCTCATAGTCATAATAAATTTTTCCCCTTAAATTCACCGCTTATAATTTCCGAACTCTTTCCAGGGTAAGCACTTATCACTCAAGCCTCTCCAATATTTTTTTGGTTTTTAAGATCATAATTAAATTCTTTGATTTTGGTTCCACCTCAAATAACGGGCTTTAAAAAAGGTTTAAGAAATATAATTTTTTCAGACATACTATTCTCCTTGTGTACAAATTTAAGTACATTAATATTAAAATAATAACAAAATATTTTGCAAAAGAGTTAGATTTGCTAATATTTATAACAATTGTTAGCATAACAATTTCCAATAATTTAATTTTAGTTTAACTGGTGGACATGTTTTTCTCAGATAATAAAACACATTTTAAAGCCAACTTATTGATAATTGTCCGTATAGGTATATATTTATTAATATAATATTTCCCTCTATAATATAGAATCTACTAACTACACGTTTAATTGTGAAGCAATGAATGGGCTTATTGTTTGTTGATTAGAGTTGAAGCAGTAGAAGCGCTTCTAATAAAGTATTTTAGGATTTGCGCCCCATCCTTAATTTCAACTATGTGAAATATTAAGTAGTAAATAGTCGATTAAATGGCGATTGCACGTCAAAGTCCACACAGACATATAGTAAAAAAACAACATCTTTTCATAGACGTTGTTTATAATTCAGATTATATAATTACTAACCCTGCTTAGTATCAGTTATAACAACTTCTCGTAAACTAACGTGTTGTGGTAACTCATAAATATGTTTTATGGTTTTAGCAACATCAAGGGCAGTTATGCGATTAGCTCCAGATGATTCCTGTCATTTTTTATAGTCATCAATTAATTTTTTATCTGTTGTATGGCCTAATAGTTCGGTTGTAACAGCCCCTGGGCATAAATTTGTAAATCTAACGTTATGATGTGCGGTTTCTAGTCGCGTTGCATCTGTTAAAGCGGTTACGCCAAATTTGGTGGCGCAATATGCGGCATGTTTTGTCACAGGTTTTAATCCTGCGATAGAAGAAACATTAATAATTGTTCCGCTATTTCTCTTCTTCATATCATCTAATACAATTCGCATTCCATTCATTACTCCGATTAAATTTACATTTATCATTGTTTGTCATTCTTTTGGATCTTGTTCACATATTTCGCCCAATAGCATAACGCCTGCGTTATTCACTATTAAATCGGTTTTACCGTATTTTTTTTCAGCTTCATAAACAGCTCTTGAAAATGCTGTATAATCGCTAACATCAACTTTACAACACATTGTATTTTTTAGATTTAGTTCTTCCATTATTTCCAATCTTCTTGCTAACATTAGAACGGGATATCCGTCTTTTGAAAATAATTTAGCAGCTTCCAATCCAAAACCACTGCTTGCGCCAGTGATAACTATTAATTTTTTGTTCATATATTCTCCTTATTAATACTTAATATGATTAATTATACCATTCTATACTATAATAGACATATAATAGGAGGCACTTATGAGCCAACAATCAGAAACCGTTCCCGAATCCACGAAGGACGAACCTTACTCGAATGGCAACGGTAATTTAATTACATATAAGTTAATTAAGAAGTGATGTCTTGATAATAAGGATAATAAAGCTTTAAAACAAATTAAATATGGTTTATCCCATAATGATGGAACTTTTGCGAAACAGCAATTAAGTTTAATTCAATTAGAACAAAGATTTATTAATCTTTTGGACGATGCATTTAGAGATAGATGTTTAAATATTGAAGATGTAAAAAAATATTTTTCCAAAATGAGTAATTACGGACTTAAGAAAAAATGGTTATTCGATATTTTCTAAATAAATTACATTTAAAAAATTAAAGTTAAACGAACTCTATTAATCCTTTTAAGACGAATGGATTTTCATAATGTAAATAATATGAGTTTGATATAGTTTTAGATTGACATCTTTTGATAGCATGTTGTTGCTAAGATAATGTAAGATTGCTTGAAATAAAATAATTAGTAATACAGGAGAAATTATGGAAAAGGAAATATACATTATTAATGAAAAAAATGGTCAAGAACCAATTTCTGATGAAAATATTTGTGACGTTTCTAAATTAAACATAAATTCTTTGTTGCTTCATGCACTAGGTTTTGATGAAAAAAATCAACGAATTCAATTACATAGTAAAGAGACATATATTATTTCTATCATTAGTCAATTTAATCGGATTAAATTAAAGCTAACTAATAACGAACAATTATTTTTAATTGCCGCTTCATTAGGTGAATGTGGGAATGCATTTTTAAATAAAAATATTATTAAGGCTCTATATGAACTATACGCTATTAACAATAACGATTTAGCTAGTGCTCAATCTTTATGTACCTTTTATGGTTGTTATTCTTCACTTAGTAAAATTAGTGATAATAATGATTTTATTCAGTTGATTAAGAACCAGGTCGATTATAAGAACTTAAAAATAAATTTTATTTTTTCTAGTAGTTTTTCAAAAGAAAATAAGGTTAAAGAGATAGCTGAAAATTTCTTAATAAATTTTTTTAACAAGGAAACTAACAATGAGTAAAAAAGTCATTCTTATTAAACAACAAAATGCGAAAGACACACGGCATGAGATAATTCGAAATGATGGATTAGTGGATTTATTATTAATAGCAGATTTAGACACTTATGAAGATCCTAAAGTTATCAAAATATTTACACTGATTAATTATTTAAATAATCTTAAAAAATGATATTTAATATGGGATTTAGACCCAACATATATAGCTTTTTTTTGCGAACCTTACTATATGTTTTTATGCAATGATTATAATTTAATTAAATTTATCTCTTTCTTAATAGAGGAAGATGAAACAGAAATAGATCGTTTATTAAATATTATGAATAAATATTATTGCTGCTATGAAACTTTTAATCCGTGGGTCTATAACGAGTATTTTAAACAATTGGCGAATAATCGTAATGTCATTATTTCCATTTTCTGATTTTTTAGTGAACACGAGGATATTACAAATTCAATAACTAATTTTTCTAGGTTTAATTTGGAAAATAGTTCAATCGTTACTAACGAACGTTTTCAAGCGATAAAAGCTGAATTAAGGAATTATCGTTATACAATTGAAAAGGCCATTAATAGGTTAAACAAAGTAATTGAAGCAAATATTGGGTGAAGTGGGAAATATGATTTAGTTCCGATTGAAAACAACGCTACATTGAAAAGTGAGAAACATTTTGATAATTTTATTAATCCAAAAACAAATTTAGAATTAGATAAGAAAAAATCATAAGGAGATAAATATGAATATACTAGCATTGGATTTGGGAGGAACGTCTTGTAAACTAGCGATAATAGACGAAAACAAGAATATTGTAAAACGTTTCAAACCTATTAAAACAACTTTAGGAATGGACTTAAAGTGACTATTTGATGAATTAGACAAAACAATTAACCAAAATGATTACGACTACATTGGCTTATCAACTGCCGGTTTTATTGATCATGAAAAATCAATAGTTAAATTGTCGGGTAATTTGAATTACTTAAATTTCGACATAAAAGCAAATGCTAAAAAATATACTAAAAAAGAAATTTTTGTTCTTAATGATGCTAATGCTGCAACATTAGGTGAAGCGTGGCTCACAAAGGAAAACATTGATTCATGTATTTTTTACACCATCGGAACTGGAATTGGTGGCGGTCTAGTTATTAATGGTAAATTAGTTTTTGGTTCAGAGGGGTTCGCTGGTGAATTTGGACACGGTGGAAACTTTAGCAATAAATTTAAATGCAGTTGCGGAGAAATTGGTTGTATTGAACCGTTGGCTTCAGCACAAGGTTTAAGAAGACTTTTAATAATGAAGGCAAAAGAAAACCCACAAAGTGAATTAGCTAAAATAATTAAAAAACAACAAGATAATTTTGATGTTAATAATGTAATGGATTTATTAAATCAAAAAGACCCTTTAGTCATAAATGTTTTTGAAGTTTCAATGGATGCACTATCTGCTCACATTAGTACAATGATATATGCTATAAACCCACAACTAGTTATTATTGGCGGCGGAATAAGTCAATGTGGTCAACCACTTATCGATATTATAGTTAAGGGCGTGAAAAAATATTCATCTGAAATGATGACTAAAAACATCCGGTTTATGAAGGCTAAGCTAGGGAATGATGCAGGTATTTTTGGAGCTGCAAAATGAGTTATAGATAACAAGGAATGTAATAAATAATGAATAGAAAATTATTTATCTTCGATATCGACGGCACGATTTTAGATTCTAACGATCAAATATTACCTTCAACCTTCGAAATTGTGAAAAAACTACAAAATGATGGTCACGTAATCGCACTAGCGACGGGTAGATTACTTGATCAAACACTTGAAATTGCAAAAGAACTAAAAATAAAAACTCATATTATTTGCCTTACTGGTGTTAATTATTATAATCTTGAAACAGAAAAATTAAATATCGAAGGAACAGTTTCAAGAGAAGTTATTGATGAAATGATTAGCTTAGCAAAAAGCACTAAACGTCAATTATATTTGAAAACACCTTCACGAGGGTATCGATTTTACTTTGGAAAAAATGTATTAACTGATATTCAAGATGCTGATTTTTGACTAGGCGGCGCCAGCCGGAACCCGCGTTATTTAGATTGGGACGAATATAAAACAAAAATTGATTATAGTACTGTTTGTCAATGTTCAATAAAAGCTGAAAAGACAATTATTAATGAGCATTACCTTAAACTTAAAAACAAGCTTGAAATAAATAAAAAATTGGCACACATCCTTACGACTTCAAAAGTTTATCTTGAAGCTAACCCTTACGGGATCTCGAAATATTCAACTATCAAAAAAGTTCAAAAAATTGAGAATATTAATGATGAAGATGTTTATTGTTTTGGTGATTCGGGTAATGATATGGAAATGTTGTCATCAGTGGAGCACGGTGTGGCAATGGGCAATGCTTTAAAAAAAGTTAAAGCAGTCGCTAAATATGTAACGGATAGCAATAACGATGACGGTGTAAGCAATTTCATTTTAAAAAATATTTATTCACAATAAATATTAGATTTACCAGCTATCTAATATTTAGGATGCATTGTAGTTTTTAATTTATTTATATAGAAACGGGCGTTGCGCACGCACTCACGTTTGTATGTGCAAGATACCCTTCGCATGTTTCATTTGTTGAAATCCTAAAATAACTATAAAAAAACAAAAAAAAGTTTTAATTTTTCTCTTTTTAAGTGTAGTATCATACATTATTCATAGAAAGAAGGTTATATATATGGAAAAAAAACATTTTCAAAAAATGGGAATTTTATTTGGGACAGTGCTTTTAACAGCCTTACCAATTACAATGGTAGCAACTTCATGTTCAAATACCACAACCAATGATGATAAGGAAAAATCAAACAGCAGTGTTTATGATTTGCCCGAACATAAAGATCCAAAGGCTCAAGTAAGCCCAGACCAACACGGTACATTCAAGGGCGACTCTAGTACGATTATTAAAAGCATCAAAGACACTCTTAATAGTATGACAAAAGCAAATTTTTTAAATGATATTAAATACTTTATTAACGGAATCGCAAGTGCTAACCCGAATGATAAAAAATTTACAACAGCAACAATAAAAAATTTTACAGTGGACAAAGGTAATACATTATTACCTAAAGCAACTTTCACAATCAACTATGCTCAAAAAAACACAAGTGATAAAAGAGAATTTATAAAGGGTCATGAAATATTAAAAGACGAAACAATCAGTACTACATTAGTTGCTAATAGTACAGCGATTGTTCCGATGTTAATTAATAACGGTGATACTCAATTTGCAAGTTATGCTTTTCAAAACGTGAAAAAAACTACAATCTATCCAAATGGAGGAGAACCACAAACTGAAACAACTAATGAAAAAAACTATATGATTAACAACAGTAAAAGTTATTTTATGAACAAATCATATAAAGGATATTCACTTAAGAGTAATTATGTAAATATTGGCGACCAAACAGAAGTTCAAGATTTTATTAAAAGCATCGATAGCAAGGACATCGATAAAGGAATGAATGCATTTTTAACAAGTATCGATACTCAAGCAACAACATACGTTAATCCGTTAAATGATATGTTAGATTATTTAAGTTGATATTTAAATGGTAGAGACGGTGACCAACAAGGGAACTTAAATTTCTTAGGTGTTGTACTTCCATCAATTAAAAGCTTTATTCCAACGATTGAAAAACTATTAAGTAAAACTAGTGTCACTGATTTAATTGCGATGATCTCAAAATTAGGAATCGAAATTACTGATGTCGAAAAAGATGCTATTATTCAAGATATTAATTTAATTACGCCTTTTATAACAGATTTAGCTAAATCAGTCAGTAACTTTGATGATATGGTGACCACCACAACCACAGTAATAGCTGCTCCAGTTATTAAAAATGGTAAAGTTACCTTTGACTATCAACAAACTTATACAATGAAGAAAGATATTATTATAAACATTAAAGGGACTAATGGTCTACTGCCAATTTTTAGAGATTTAAATATCGAAGATCTTAAACCTTTAATTGATCAACTTAGTCCTGGTTTAACTGATCAAATAACTCAAATCCAAGGATTGCTAAAAAAGAAACTTATTTATAATGTGGTTGCTAGAAAAATTCCAGATACTTTAGGTTTATTTAAAGCTAATGGTGATAAGAAAGCCGATCAAGTATCAATCGATTTTAAAGCCAATAATTCTAAAATTGAACCATCTTATGGAAATGATTTAAAAAGCTTAGGTTTTAAATTAAGCGATGTAAATATTGGGTTCACTTATGTTGCGGATCAAATGCTAGCAAACTTAGACAAATATAAAGAATTTCATAAAGCATTTGAAGATGTATTAACTAGTAGTGAAGCTTTCACTCAAGCTGATAAATTAAACATTACGCTTGATATGAACGGTTTAAGTAAAACGAAACATTCAGATTACGATATGTCTTCTTACTCTAGTAAAATTTATTTAAAAAATCGTCAAGTATCATGAAATAAAGATGCTGCTAAAAACTTGCTTAACAAAGAAGCAAGTCCTTACAACATTACTAAAGCCGATATTTTAAATGAATTAAATTTTGAAAAAGGCAAAAGTATCGATCAAGAAAACGGAATGACAATTAGTAACGTACCGTTAGGAATTGACTTAAGCGTGAGTGTTATGGTTAAGGTTGGGGTGAAATCATATAATAATTTCATTACGGTTAACTTTGCTAAACCCGTTACATATTTTGATGGAACTAATTACAGCAATACTAATTCTATTTCACTTAATGTTCAATCAACAACAGGCGGCATTCTATAATAATTAATTATTATAGAATTGGAAATCAGCGTAGAAATACGTTGATTTTTTTTATATTATTACGTATCTTTTCGAGAAGCTAAGATAAAAATAAAAGGTAAATATAATCTAAACACTTGCATTGTGCATACATAGTAATATAATCATTTCATGCAGTACGAATGCATTGACGTAAAAGTCAAATAGTTGAACTGATTATTCGATTGAATAATCTTTTATATTTTTTTTAATAACATATAAAAAATTACGACAAATAGAGAGAAGATAAAAATTATGAAAAAATTTAAACGGAATCCACATATAAGTAATATTATAGCAGCACCAGTTGATAGCATTAACATTAATCACTTATGCAAAATTTGAAATAATGAACTTATAAGTGACGAAATAAGCGAAGCCAAAAACCCCCCGTTAGCAAATAATGTTTCAAAAGGGCTAATGATAAGTAACGTTTTTAGCGCATCAAATGAGAGCTTGAAGATAGAACATTTATGTGGAATAAAACATGAAGAAATAAAGCGACATAGTCAAGGAACGAGAAAAGCTAAACGATTTACTAAAAAACGTATCTTTCTTGGAGTGTCAGCTTCATTGCTAGTAGCCGGAGCAACGGTTGGCGCAATCGTTCCAATTTATGGAATGGGAACATCAAAAACGCATAATGATAACCCTAAAAAACCAGATTCAGATATTTATAATTTACCAGATAAAAAGATTAAAACATATAGCGGGACAAATACTACAGCAGCTAAGAAGGCTATCATTAGCAACCTAAATAACTTTAGTAGTAATGATTATGAAAACGATTTAAAATCTTTTGTTAACGGTCTTAATAATAATAAAAACGAAATTAAGATGCGATCAAAAGTTAATTCATTTAGCGTGAGTAATTTAAAAACCGAAAGTGCTACCATCGGAGGAAATACAATCAATCAGAAATTAATTAATTTTAATATAGATTATGTACAAAAAAATATTTCTGGTCATACCATAAAACTTAACGGTCAAAATATTGCTCCAAACGGAAGCATCACAATTAATTTGGTGGCCAACAATACCTCTGTAACACCTTCTATGGTAGGCGATAAGAATGTTAAATACGCTTCATATACATATAATAATTTAGTAAAAATAACCTCTTATTTAGATAAAGATAATAAACAACAAACAACAACTCAAAAATTATCTAATTATCAAATTTCAAAAACAAAGAGTTATTCAATGGATATTGCATTCAACGGGGTAAGTGATTCGTACACTAATATCAGTAAAGACGCATCGGGTTTTTTGAACAAATTGACTAACACTCAAATAACGAATGATATCAATAAACAATTTACAGCTTTGAATAATAAAATAAACGACGGTACAAAAGATGGTTTCAGCTTATTAAAGTTTATGGCTTGATTTACTAGTGATGAAAAAACAAGAACACCAGATTCCCCCGGAAACCTATCAATCTTAAATATGTTATCAGGACTAATCAATCTACCTTTATCGCCTGAACAATTACAATCTATCTTATCATCTTTAACAAGGGAACAAATGTATTCGATTATTGGTTGGACGCCGGCAGAACAAAAGGTAATAGAAACTGATATGGCAACCCTTAATAAGGTTTCAACATATCTTGATAGCTTTAATGCTCCTGTTTCGAAATACATTAAAATATCTCATAAAATGAATACGCCCGTTGCTTATAATAAAATGACACATACAGTTAGTTATCAATATGAATACGACTACACCGTAATAAAGCGATTACAAATCCAACTTATTAGCGATAGTAACAATCCGGTTGGTGTGTTCTCAGATTTAATGACATTAGACCTTAAACCACTTTCTAAATTAGATAGTCTTATTCCAGGGATGTCTGGGATGGTGAGCCAATTTAATTCCTTACAGGCAAAATATATTGCAAATAAATCATTGGCTGATTCTTTCGCTTTGCCAGATTATATTTGAATCGGTCCATCGTGAACATATCACGGTTGATGATCTAACACATCATTTAAGGGAGATAGTTTAAAACAAGTTTACACTGCTACTAACGCACCAGTTGCAATATCATACGACAACAAACTAGATAACAAGGTTAGTTACCGAGTAGATAATTTAAGTTTAAAAAACTCACTTTGTTTAGATTGTATGGCTAGTAGTATTTGAAATCAATATACAATTGATATCACTGGATTCGGACAGGCATTACAAGATTTAATGCATAGCTTTGCAAATCAAGTTACAAACAATAAAATGACTACAGTTGATAACTTCCTTAATACCGATAATTTTAGTTTCAATGAATCGAGTTATACAAACAAAGGTGACATAAGTGATCGAACAGTAACTTACCTACCAAACAAATCTTTTAAATTCGCTAAAAGTCCTTTGAAGGTTACAACGGCTGATATTAAAAAATTATTTAAATTTGATTCAGACATCAATATAAATAACGTGTCAATTAGTTTAGTGCCAATTGATGTTAATGTTAGTAAATTAACATTCGGGTATTTAAGTACCTTAAGAACTTTGTCGATAACATTACATTTTGATAAACCAGTTACTTATGTAAATGGAGCAAAACATACAAATACAACAACTATAGCAAAAACATTTAGTGGATCATATTTTAAAATTCCTGCTAAAAAATAAGTACTACGAGAATTAATACTAAGTTATATGCGATATCTAATTTACCGTTAAATATGAAAGTGACAAGCAATTTTTTGTTTATCACTTTTTATCTTTAGTAGACCAGTTAAATTTGGGAATAGATAGATAAAAATGAGGGAATAACATTTTAAAATTATTTACTGTTACTCATATAAATAAATGCATATACATATATTTTAATAATTGCATATGCATTTTTTTTAAAATAATTTCATTATTCAAACGTTAAAATTTAAATCGTAATTTTGTTTAATATATTACTTCCGTTTTGTGTATAATGATAATAATAAGTTAAAAATTTACAAGGGAGATAAATATGAATTTCGGCAAAAAAGAAAAGAAAGATAAATCAATATTAGAAGATAAATTAACTACTACTAGTGATGAAACCATTACAAATTCAGGTGATGAATCTATTAAAATAAAATCCAATAAAACAAATTCAATTAAAACACATTGAAATAAAATACAAATAAAATGAAGATACGTTATTATCGGAAGTTCGACTGCTTTTGTAGCTTTAGGGTTAACGGCTGCGATTGCAATACCCGTAGTTCTAAATGAAGTATATGCTTTAATGGATCCGTTCGCGCCAACGGGTGGCAGTTATAATTTTAATGCTGCTAAAAAACGTGGTAATAAATATAACGTTCTAGCTTTGGGTGATTCAGTAACCGCTGGTTATAATACGAACGCTAATAGTTTTAGTGATAATGTTGGGACCAAAGAATATGAAAGCTATGTTGATTTTATTGCAGCCGATTTAAAACAAGCGAATGAATTAAATGCTTACACTAACTTCGCTCATTCAGGATATACAACAGCAGATTTAAGAGACCAAGTTAGTTCTAAAACAAACGTGCGCGATAGCATTAGTAACGCTGATTTAATTTATATTTCAATTGGTGCTAACGACCTATTGCCATTAGTTAAAGCATTAGGATATAACATTTTGGCTAGCGGGAAAACCGATCAAGATACAGGAACAGGAACCCATCCTAACGAAGGCGGCGATAAACCCGTTCAACCAACGATAGCTGATGCACTAAATGATATCAATCACTTAGATACAGAAAAGCAAATTGGTTCACAAATCTTAGGCTATAATTACGATAAAGAATATATTTATGACCGTTTAAATTATATTATTACCAATATCGTTTCAACCTTACGTGATGTAAGAAAAATTAACGATCATGCTTTAATTACTTTTATCGGTTATGCTTATCCGTTTAACACAGATTGAGATTATAGCGACCAAAGTACATTAGATAATGGTTTCCCTGGGATACCACAATTTTTCAAAACATTCCTTAGTACGATGAATGACGAATTAGCAGGTCGTTATGATTTTGTAAAATTCTTTAATGTAAACGACGATAAGGACTTTACTAAAAACGTTACAACATATATGCCGAATCACGCTGACATCCATCCGTCAATTGCTGGTCAAGCAGAAATCGGCACTAAATTGTTTGAAAATTTAGCTTCTGAAATAAATATAAGTTATAAGGAAAGCAATTTACAAAAAGCTATCGACAATAACGATGGTACAAAAGAAGATCCAAAAGGGGTGAAAAATGATTTTGAAAAACAAGATCAAAAACCAAAGGATGCATTGCAAAATTCTAATATATTAGATGTGTTTATGTCATTGGGTGATAAAAAAAGAATGAATAGTTATGATGGCAATTTTGCTCAGTATATTTATGGTGGCAAAGATGATCAAAATATTTATGTTTATGAAGATATTAATGATAAAACTCAAACAGGCCAATATCAAGTTAAATTATCCTATAATAAACCTGTTGTTTCAACTTCAGATGTACCTGCTAAAGTTTCTCAGCCGACTTATATTGGCAATAATTTTTTAGCAAACATTAAGATTCCTAAACTTTTTAGCAGTAGCAGCGTAAATGGATTACCGACCACGCTTCCTATTAATAGTGGCCTAGAAGCTGTAGCTACTTTATTTTCAATGGGTTTGGGAGATATAATTGAGGACTTACAAAATTTTGCTTTAACAAGCGCTCAAGAGAAAATATTAGATAATTTAAAACCTTTCGATAATTCAACGCCAGCAGTTGCTCCTCAAAAAATTAGTGATTTCAAAACATATTTAGCAAACTTGCCGATTCCTGTGAAAATTCAAGATCCTTATTTCTTTGCTAAATTAGCAAACGCTCCAGTCGTAGATATGCTTAAAACTTTGCATACTGATTTAAGTGCAGCTCTAGTTTTGCCGAGTATATCAAATGTGGCGAAGACAATTATTGCCTCAACTCTAGATATGAATAAAGCAGATGCCAACGGTTTGCTTAGAGACGCAACTAAACTTAAAAATAAAATAAGCGAAATTAAAGTTACTCCTCCTGTAAAAAATGCGAAGGATTTCAACATAAATTACAAAACATATGGCATTGATCCAGCTTCAAAAAACGGGAAGTTTTTGGATGGCATTCAGAAAGACATTAATAACGGAACTGTCAATATCAATCACTTGGTAGAAGGCTATTTAGAACTTTTCCAATGAAAACTTTAAAGTAAAGAAAATATTAAAAATCATTTCACTTATCTGAGTGAAATGATTTTTTTCATTTATGAAGTCCGCCCTCATAATGCGTGATAACCTATAAAATACCGTATTAATAGGGTGTTTTGAACGTTAGCATTTTATAATTTTTGAAGTGTCTTCAAAATGAATACACATCTTTATAAGTACTAATGTAAATAGAATATTTAATAACGCTTTTTTATTATTAAATTTGCTATACATATTCCTTTACGTTATCTCTTTATCAAAATATAATACTAATGTTGTTTAATAAATATTTTTAACTACTACCCTTAGTTATAATGCTATAAGCATTAGTTTTTATTCGAGCAATAGTTAAATATTCATCGACCCAATAGTCGGTTTTTTATAAAACACTAATAGGTGAATGTTTTAAGTGCGCA
>JAACJV010000010.1 GCA_021378535.1 Ureaplasma sp. Hg1
TCCTAATGTAGTACCAACAGATAGCATCATCATAACAAAATAGAAAAAACAAACAATTGCTAAAAATTGATGTGGTTTGATTGTTGTTACACCAATTCTTTTTAATAAGACGGATTTTTTAAATTCATAAACTGCTTGTGGTAAACATGTCAAGCCGGTGATAATCGAACACATTGTAATAATACCGGGCATCATTTCTTTTGGATCTAATATTGTTCCCAAGATAAGGACAAAAATAGGTGGTAAAATAAAAGAAAAACAGGGACCGAAAATCGATTTTCAATAATATTTATTCAATAAATTCAGAATTGAAAACATTATGAATCCCCCATTAACGAAAGGTAATTAGAAAAACAAATTACTAAATTGTTACACTATGTATTAAAATGTGAAAAAGTTAGTAATAAATGATCCTACTTCCTATATGAATTATCACATACTTTTTTTTTACACGCAAATAATACATTTCACTATCGGATAAAATTATCCTATTATTTGCATAAGACAAATTTAAAATAGATTTATTACTGCCACTCAGAGCGGACTATTCGTTGTTTTCGACGTCATCAAACTTTTTTTCAATAATAAAACGGTAAGCATTTGTTTCTCGGTCTCTTATCGTTCGCACAATAAACAAATCATTTTCCAATTGCTTATTTGTTTTAATTGTTTTGGTATTAAAAGATTGTTTCAGATATTTAATCATTGATAGTTTTTTATCAGTGATTTTAACGCTTTTGAAATATCTATTAAGAAATACTTTAGCGTTTACTTGGCTACTAACATTTCAAGTGAAGTCATTAATAATCTGAATACCAGTGATGTCATCAGTTTCATCATATAATTCTCCGACCAACTCTTCAATCAAATCTTCCATAGTAACAATCCCCATATTAACAATTGATTTACTATTTTTATTTACAACTGCTATATGAACGTGGTGAAATTGCATCATTTCCAACGCTTTATCTAAAGTAGCATATTGGCTAATGAAAAATGGTTCTTCCATTATCTCTTCGACTTTAATTCGATGATTTTCCTTTTGAATGTATTCGCGCATAAATACTTTAACATTAACGATTCCAACGATATTACCTTTTTTAGTAATTGGTAATCGGGTATATTCTTCTTCAAAGAATCATTTTAATATTTTGGTAGAAGAACTATTAAAATCAAGTGATTCGACTTTATTTATTTTAGTCATCGCCGCCATTACTTGCGTATCGTCAAAATCAATTGCGTTTTGTACTAATGCCGCTTCAACGCTTTCTAAAACACCTTCTTTTCGAATTGTATCAACTAGCACATCTAATTCATCTTCAGTTGCTGTAGGAGCAATTGATTCCTTAAAAACTAAGTTTAAAACGTAACAGATGGGATAAAAAAGATAATAGAAAAAAGCTAGAAAAATGCTAAAGTGTTTGATAAACCCAATTGCATGTTTTCGCGCTGATGCTTTAGGCGCATATTCAGCAAATAATAAAACAAGCACTGTCATAACCCCAGTTGCTATCCCAGCTCCAACACTTTCAGCATTAGAACCACCGGCTAGATTAACAACCCCAATAAAAAAGATTGTACTTAAAGTTGACGAACCAATATTCATTAACGTTGATCCAATTAAAGTGGCTCCTAATGTAATGGTATAAGTCGATAACATTTTATGACCTAATCTTGAAGATAATTTATTTGGTGTTTTTTTGGTCGCATTTTCCCACTGGAATTTCGAAACAGAAGTAATGGCAGTTTCGCTTGCACTAAAAAATGCTGCGAGAATAATCAATAAAACAATAACACAACCGTATAATGGTATCTCCCAATCGTTATCTGACATTAAACACTCCTTGTAATAAATAATATTATATATTCTATAACAATAAAGCTTAAAATAGTTAAAAAAATGTATTCCTTTATAGTAAAATTGCATTATTTTTCTTATTTTATAAACTAATAAATTTCTCGAATAAAGAACAACGTTGTCTTAAATAATTAATTCAAACAAATAAGTTTCATTTAATTGTCTTGCACCGGTTGTACTTTATTAATTTTATTGTAAAATAAATAACAATAAGGTGGGCGTTATGAATTTATCAGAAGAAGTCATTAGAAAATTAATTGAAATGGACTTATCCATTTCTGTTTGTGAATCAGCAAGTGGTGGTGCTTTAGCTAGTACGATTGTAGAAATTGCCGGGGTATCAAAGGTATTTCGCGGTGGATTTATTACCTATAGTAATGATGCTAAAATAAGAATTGCTAAGGTCCGTGAAAGCACAATAGAAAGACACGGTGCTATTTCTGAGCATGTTGCACGTGAGATGTCAGAGAATACAAACCGCTTATTTAAATCAGATATATGTATTTCAATTACCGGTAATGCAGGCCCAACGGCGCATGAGGATAAACCAATCGGCGAATATTATATTGGCGTTACTTTAATCAATAAAACATTTGTTCAAAAAGTAACATTAGATAATAGCAACCGAACTTATAATCGCTTTAATGTAGCATGGCATGCTTTAAAAATTTTAGGTGAATTATTAGATGTTAAAATAGCTAAATAAGACTTTTATTATTAAATGAGTTAGGTAATGATGGAGGTATTCAAATGAAGGAAACAAAACAAGATAAAAATTTACAAGAAGCCATTGATATTATGGATACAAGATTTGGTAAAGGTACATTATGCTATGGTAATTTATCAGAACAATCTAATGGAGTTATTAAAACGGGAAGTGTTGCACTAGATCGTGCGCTCGGTGTTGGTGGTATTCCTAAAGGTCGAATCATTGAAATTTTTGGAAACGAATCATCAGGTAAGACAACAATAGCTTTACAAATTATAGCTGAATGTCAGAAGGCTAAAGGGAAAGCATCTTTTATCGATGCAGAGCATGCGCTTGATTTGACCTATGCTAATAATTTGGGAGTTAATGTTGACCAACTATTAATTTCTAAACCTGATTCCGGTGAACAAGTATTTGATTTACTTGAAGCAATTGCTAACACTGGTAAAATTGATTTAATAGTAGTAGATTCAGTTGCGGCATTAACACCAAGTGCAGAATTAGCAGGGTCTATTTCGGATCAATCAATGGGAGCTCACGCTCGATTAATGTCGAAGGGTTTAAGAAAATTACAGGGAGTAATTAGTAAAACTAATACGACAGTTGTTTTCACTAATCAAATTAGAGAAAAAATTGGTGTTATGTTTGGTAACCCCGAAACCACAACAGGAGGTCGAGCATTAAAGTTCTATGCCTCAATTAGAATAGAATCACGCAAGGCTGAGCTTATAAAAGACGGCATTGATAAAATAGGAATTAAAAGTAAAGTTACAATCGTAAAAAATAAGGTTGCCCCACCTTTGCAAACAGTGTATATTGATATATTCTTTGGTAAAGGATTTGATCCATCTATTGAAATGATGAATTTTGCGATTCAATATGGAGTTATATCTAAAAGCGGTTCTTGATATTATTATGGGGATAAAAAATTAGGTCAAGGCCGTGAACAACTTAAAAAGAACTTATTAGAAGATGTCAAATTATTTGATGAAATTAAGAAAGCAACCGTTGCATTTATTTCCTAAATATACACCAATAATAATTATTATTATGTATAATTTAATGGGTGATTTATATGGAAACAGATTCTTATGTTGTCATTGCACTATTAATTTTCTTAATATTATGTGTTTTTGGAATTATTTATTTACGTTTGCGAAAAACAAACAAAATAGGTATCGATAAAACAACCAACGATTCAAAGGGAAAAATACCATCTTCGTCTTCAAACGAAGATGGTTTCCTGATTAAAAAAAATATTTCAAAAGCTTTACAAAAAAATATGGATGAACAAATTTCCTTATATCAAGCAAAACAAATGGACTTAGATATTCTTACCAGAGAATATAATGAAAAATTAGCTCATATTGCTAATGTAAGTACATCAGAAGCCAAACGAATTATCATGGACAATATTAAAAACGAATTGAAAAGTGAAATAAATGGCGAAATTAAAGAAGCAAAAAAAGAGCTTCAATCAAAAAAAGAAACATTAGCACAAAATATTTTAGTTGAGGTTATGGAACGTACAGCAGAGCCTATGATTCAAGAGCGAACTACAACGACAATAAAATTAGGCGATGATTCAATGAAGGGGAGAGTAATAGGTAAGGAAGGACGTAATAAACGTTCTTTTGAAATTTTAACTGGTGTTGATATAATTATCGATCGGGACACACCTAGTATAACGCTTTCTTCAGCGAACCCTGTACGACGGGAATTAGCCGCACGAATAATGCATAAATTAGTTAGTTCTAAAAATATTGAACCAAGTAGAATAGAACTAATATTTAGTGAAGAGAAAGACAAATTTGATACTGCACTAATTGAATACGGTCGTGAAGCGTTAGAAGATAAATTAGAGATATTGGATATTGATCCAGGCATTTATAAAATTATAGGTCGGATGAAATTTAGAACAAGTTATGGGCAAAATGCTTTAGATCATTCAATTGAATGTGCTAATTACGCTAATCACATTGCAATTATTTTAAATCTAAATCCAATAATGGCAAAAAAAGCTGCGTTCTTTCATGACATCGGTAAATCAGTTGATTTTGAAATTGATAATGATCACGTTGCTAGTGGATTAAGACTTGCTTCTGAATATAATTTAGAAGACTACATTATAAATGCAATAGCTAGTCATCATAATCAGGTGCCGGCCGACAATATTTATGCTTCTATTGTTAAAGTTGTAGATACTTTATCAGCCGCTCGACCGGGTGCAAGAGCTGATTCGCTTGAAGAATATTTAAAACGAGTAACAGCGTTAGAAAAAATATGTAATAATTTTCCTGAAGTTATGAAATCATATGCAATAAAGTCAGGTCGACAAATTCGTATTATCGTTAAGCCTTCGTTGGTAAAAGATAACGAATTGGAATATCTAGCAAGAAAAATTCAAAAGGAAATAGAAAAAAATGATGCTACTAAAAATAACAAAATTACAGTTGTTATACTAAAAGAATCACGTTTTCAATTGGATACTAATAAATAGAAAATACATTCATAAATATTAATTAAAACATTCAGAATTAAAGAAATGGTTTAATTCTCAAACTACACCATTTTCATCATTACCATATTTTGTAATATGTCTAGATAATAATTTAGGAGTTTTTGTACCATTCTTCATAGCAAAACCATATTTAGCTTTTGAAAGCATTTCAACATCGTTATCACCATCACCAAAAGCAATGCAACGGTCTAGTGGGATACCATAATATGAACTCAAGTATTTAAGAGCATTTCCCTTGTTACTATAAATTGAATTAATTTCAATTATTTCCCCTGAGATTGGAAGACTATAGTTTCTAACGACTAATGTTGATGCTGCTTTTTTAACCTCATAAACCATTTGGTCAAATTCTTCAGCTGAAGCAACATGTAATAAAATTGAATTCAAATCGTATTTTATTTTAGATGCATCTCCATCTAAGATAGATAAATTATGTCGTTTATCAAGATGGAATCATTCACTGAATTCCTTTTTAGTAACAGGATCATCTAGGCTATATAAAATACTACCTTGATTTTCTCCTTCAACAATTGCATTCTTAATTGTTTTACGAATCACTGGATTACTAAAAATACGCTCTGCCACCTTACTACTAAAGGGTAAGTTAATTGAAGAAAAATTATTGTTTGACGGATTACAATAGTAAGAGCCATTAAAGTTCACCATTATTGTATCTAATTCCAATTCTTTATAAATATGAATTGAAGCTCTTCTTGGCCTACCTGTAGCTATGCAAAAGACATGTCCTTGTTTAGTTATTTCCTTAATTCCTTTGATAGTTTCTTTGGAAAGCTTGCTTTCAGAATTTAATAATGTGCCATCTAAATCACACATTATTAAATATTTTTCATTATTTTTTAACATAAAATTTTCTCCTTATTTAGTTAAGTTTATTGCTTTATGAACTTTTTTAATCATATCTTCTGCTACTGCTTCACAAACCTTAGCATTCTTATTTAATAAATTAATTAATTTATCACTCTCTTTATATTTTTCTAGTTTTTGTTGTAAATCACTTAGGAATTCATTTAAAGCAACAATAATATCTTTTTTAAAAACACCATAGTTTGCAGCATCCTTATATTTATTTTCAATTTCAGTAAAACTCATGTTTGTTAAACAACTATAGATAGTTATTAAATTACTTATTCCCGGTTGTTTTTCAACATCGTAATGAACTTTGTTTAAACTATCAGTGACAGCGCCTTTAATCTTTTTAGTGACTTCAGCTGTATCATCCACTAAAAATATTGTTCCGTTTGGATTAGTTGATGATTTACTCATTTTACTATTAGGGTTAAGTAAGTCCATAATTTTTGATCCAACTTTAGGAAATATCGCTTCCGGTATTTTAAAAGTATTAGACTTATAGCGTTCATTAAATCGTTGTGCTATATTTTTAGTGATTTCCATATGTTGTTTTTGATCAATGCCAACAGGTACAACATCAGCATTATATAATAAAATATCTGCGGCCATTAAAGCCGGATAAACTAGTAATCCAGTAGGAATAGTATGCGTTCCATTATTCATTTTAGCCTTAGCACTTTTATCCTTATATTGGGTCATTCTACTAAGTTCTCCAATGGATGTGTGGCACATTAAGATGTAACCTAAGTGGCCGTGTGCTTTGACATCAGATTGATTGAAAATAATCACTTTATTTTCATCTAAACCAGCAGCTAAGTAAAGTGCTGCAATATCTAGTTTATTTTGATATAAAAATTCATTTTCAATAAAATTAGGAGTTAAAGCATGAAGGTCAGCAATAAATATAAACATCTCATAATCGTTCTGTAAATCAACAAAATTTTTAATTGCACCAAGATAGTTACCTAAGGTTAAATTATTACTTGGTTGAATGCCTGAGATTAATCTTTTCATTGCCTTATCCGTTCTATTTAAATTATATTTACTTTTAAATAATCATACCATATTTTGTTATATTTTCTTTGACATAGACAAATAATGTAAACACTTATAGTTAAATATGTGATAATTATATAAAGTGGAATTAATTAATTTAAGGTTGGGTGAATATGGTTAATATTTTATACAGTACCGGGTGTACTTCATGTAGAAAAACAATAGCTTTTTTCAGAGAAAATAGTATTGATATTAAAAGAATAAATATTATGAAGGACAATATTGGAGTTCAATTTTTTAAGGATGTCCTATCTTTAACTGAAAACGGGTTTCATGATATTATATCAACACGTAGCAAATACTTAACTGAACACAATATAGATATTGATGATATGTCGACCAATGAAGTTATTCAATTAATTATCGACGAACCAAGTGTTTTAAAACGACCTATTATGTTTCAATACACCGGCCAAGGAATTCCTTATCGTCTTCAAGTCGGTTATAACATTGATGATATTAAAGTTTTTCTTCGCGAAAAACGTAAACCATGTAGTTGTATTATTCCGTATGGGCGAAACACATCGAAACAAAATTGTTCTTATAAGCAAACATTAAGTGGGGAATTTAAAAGACCTACAAAGGAACATTTATAGATATGAAATATTGAATCATTCACAAGGATGTTCCAATTGATATTGACGTAGCAAAACGCATTCGTAATAAACTAAGTGATTGAAATGAATCTAAAGTTAAACCCAATTATATTTTTATTATTGGAGGCGACGGGACTTTTATTCGACATGCCTCAAATTATTTTGAGACAGATGTTAAAATAATTTGTATCAACACTGGAACATTAGGTTTCTATTCAGCATTTGAAAGTGGTAGTGATTGAGATCTTAATGAAATTATCAATCCTAGTAATTACGACACTTTCACGATTTTAAAAATTCAAATTAATAAAAAGGAATTTTATGGAGTTAATGAATTTGTATTATTTAGTCATAACGCCTTCCCAATCGATATTAGATTAGATAATGAACATTATCAAAAATTTAAAGGGAGTGGGCTAATGATTTCAACTAGAACCGGATCAACAGGGCGCAACAAGTCTTGTGGTGGCGCCGTTATTTTTCCAGGTGTTCATGCAATCCAATTACTCGAACTTGCACCAGTCGGGCATCTTAAATACTCGACATTACAAAACCCCATTTTATTACCAAAAACAAGTCTGATCCATATTATCAGTGAAACCCAGACTAAAGAAGCTACCTTATCAATAGATGGCAGAGAGTTAGATATGAAATTTAATAAAGGTAAAATTGATATTAGTGCAGTTGAATCAAAATGCCAATTATTTTTGCCAAGAACCACTAAGGCATATATTAAAAAATTACATAATACATTTATTAGGGAGTAATTATGAAACGAGAGACAAAGAAAATATTTTTTTATGTTTTAACTTTAGGTATTGGATATTATATTATCAAGAACAAGTCTAAAACAGACCAACCAATTAATGATGCGTTAACAGTGTCAAATGATTTTCCTTTTAAACTTGAGGATATCTACAAATGCTTAGGCGGTAAAACGAACATTGTAAATGTTAGTTCTACAATTAATATGTTGAAGGTAGAACTAAAGGAAATTAAGTCAGTTGATAAAGATGGTCTTAAAAAACTAGGTGTCAAAGGAATGATGCAATCAGAACAAACCTTATCACTTGTATTAGGTGATTATTCAAAAGCTTTAGAGCGAGCTATTACCAATAATAAATAGTTACAATTATATAATAAAAAATAAGCACTCAATTTAATTTGAATGCTTATTTTTATATCTCATTTATTATGCAATATCGAATACTGTTGTAAAGATGTAAGGGTTTTTCTTTTTTCATTTTCATACATAAGAGCTGGTAATACCTCTAATGATTTCTTGAATTTTAGCATCACTAATTGTTTTATTAATCCGCATTTCCTTTTCAAGGTTTTCTTTTACACTATGTGATATTCGAGCTACTAATGCACCCGATTCTTTTGCAAAGAAGCAACCTCGTGTACTTATTATTGGAGTAGTATTAACTTTAGCTTTAGAACGGTTGATGTTAACAATAACATTAACAATCCCATCGCTTGATAATACGCCTCTTTCTTTTAATAAAATAGCACTATCGGCATTAGTTGAATTACCATCAATATAAATTGGCTGAGCTGGCACGAAGGTATCAGTTAAGCTTAGTGTACCATTTAATAATTTTAATTTTTGTCCGTTTGTTGCAATTAAAATGTGATCTTTTTGATAGCCTAAATCGGTTGCGTTTTCTTGAAGTCTTCGAAGCATTTTATATTCTCCATGAATTGGAAAAATTCATTTCGGACTTAAAGCACGAATCATTAATTGTTGTTCACTACGAGTAGCGTGACCAGAAGAGTGAATTTTAAAATTTGGTGAGTTTTCATAAACTTTAACACCTTGTTTATAAAGTTGATTAATTAAATTTTCGACATTAGCAAAGTTTCCGGGAATGGGATTACTTGATAAAATGATTGTATCAGTAGGTTTTAGGGTAACTTTTGTATGCTTACCTTGTGCCATTACATTTAAAGCAGCCATTTCTTCACCTTGTGAGCCGGTTAGAATGATTAAGATTTCTTCATCTGCGTATTTACTTAGATCTTTAGCTAAAACAAAATCTTGTTCTTTAGCATCAAGGTAACCAATTTTTCGGCTTGTCTTAACATTAGATTCCATTGATTTTCCTAGGATGCAAATTTTTCGTCCCATTTTTACACCCGCAGCAATGATTTGTTCGACTCTACCAAGGTTAGAAGCAAATGTTGATACAAATACTCTAGCAGTTGATTTTGCAATCAAACTACGAATGTTTTGAATGATATATCTTTCTGATTCACTAAAACCATTAACTTCAGCACTAGTTGATTCACAAAGTAAGACATCAACGCCGCGGCGTGATATTTCCATCATACGAGATAAATTTGTTTCTTGCCCACTAGTTGCAAAGTCAAATCTAAAATCTCCAGTTGAAACGATATTGCCATTAGGTGTTTGGATTCCGACAGCATGAGCATCTGGAATAGAGTGACATACTCTAAAGAAGTCAACGGTGAAGTGTTTAAATTTAAATTCCTGTGAATCATTGTATTCAATAATTTCAGGTGGTTTAACATCACGGTTTTCAGCAAGTCGTCTTTCAATTAATTTACATGCTAGTTTTGGAGCATAAATAACTGGAACTTTAACTTGACGAAGCAAATGTGGAATTCCCCCAATGTGATCTTCATGTCCATGTGTAATAAACAATGCTTTAACTTTGCTTTGATTTTCTTTTAAATAAGCATAGTTGGCAACGATACCATTAATTCCTAATAAATCACTGTTTGCAAATTTAATTCCTGTATCAACGATAATCATTTCATCGTCATGTTCAACTATATATGTATTCTTCCCAATTTCCTCTAAACCGCCTAAGGCGTAGATGTACGTTGGCTTTTTGTTATTTTCCATATTTACCTCTTGTATTAATTTCTACAACATTATTACTTACTTAAAATATGATTTCTTTTATTAAGTATAGATATTAAAATAATATTATAGATGCACTATGTCTTCATAGCTTGTTGTATTTATTATATATTATGATACAAAAAAAGCAATTGAATTATTACTTTTTTGAGGATTGGTAACAAAAAAATATTAATTAATGATTATATTTAATAGTTATACCTTGATTAATAACAGTGTTAGTATTATCATATATTATAATTAAATTGATTATTACACATAAGGAGTTACCATGGATATTAAAAAATATAAAAGAGTTGAATCAACACTAATCTGATTTGGAATAGTGTTGATATTCATTTCACTTGTAATGGTTTATGTTGGTGTTTCCTTTATGGTTAATGATATTCCAACTCGGAACAATGATACGAATGATATTATCGGTATTTCAGTCTTATGTGCAAGCTGAGGAGTTTCAATTTCATACAATTCGATTGTTTGAATTATTGTTAAGTATTGAAGAAGTGTCAAGTATTACAATTTCAAGCAATCAACTGAAGAAATCAACATCAATAAAAATATGGCAAGATAAAGCCATATTTTTATTTTTAGCTATTTTTTTGTGTATAATATTTACATACTTAATTAAACCGTATAATCCTCTAATTTGGCGAGGAGTTTCTACAAGAGACCTAATCTCTTACTATGGGGAAATTACATTCGTGTAGTTTGCCCCTTCGTTGCGGACAGACTATTTTTTTATACAAAAATGTCTTACTTAAGTAAAAATTTTACGGAGGTTTTTATGACAAAAACAGCAACTTTTAAAGCAAAGAGTTACCAACATTTAGACAAATGGTTTAAATTAGATGAGCGGAACGCAATTATTAAAAAAGAATTTATTGGAGGTTTGTCTACATTTTTAGCAATGGTATATATTCTAGTTGTAGAACCTTCAATTTTAGGAAATCTAGCAGATCAGAATATTGATAAAGTAGGTGACCCCCATTATGGGTTGGATTACCATGGAGCATTATTTTTAGGGACAGCTATTTCTGCATTCATTGGGACGTTTTTAATGGGAGCCTTTGCTAACGTTCCAATTGTACTAGCACCTGGAATGGGATTAAATGCCTTTTTTACTTATACAATTGGTTTTCAATTTGGTTTTGATTTTAGTGAAGCTTTAGTTTGTGTGTTCTTTTCAGGAGCATTATATTGCATCCTTAGTATTACACCAGCCCGACGGCACATCGCTGAAGCATTACCACATAATTTCAAAATTGGGATTGGTGCTATGATTGGTATGTTTATTGCATATTTAGGTATTGCAACAAGTGGTATTATTACAAATCATACCAACACTCCTTTTGTTGACGCAAACGGAATAACTCATTTGATAGCAACTGCCACCCCAACAACATTAGGTGATTTTACTAACCCTATTATTATTATTTCGATAATAGTTCTCTTATTATCGTTTGTATTATATTTCCTAAAAGTGCAGGGTTCCATTTTGATTACAATCATTCTAGGTATTGCTATGCTCGGCATTGCTTATGCTTGCGGGGCTGGTCATGGGCTAAGTAGCGCCTTTAAGATTCAAGGTTATAATGATTTCTCATTAATGCCAAGTGCAATGAAGGAAATGTGGCAAGCAATTCCTAGGACTTTGAGTAAGCCACTTGCGTATGTAGCTATCGTCACTGTTCTATATGTTGATTTCTTTGATACAACCGGATCATTATTTACTTTAGGTAGAGCTTCTGGTTTAATGAAAGACGGAACTTCAAAGGAAGAACTTAAATGATTGAAAAGAGCTAATCTAGTAGATGGGTTTGCAAGTATTACAAGTTCAATGTTTTTATCTTCATCTATTAATGCAACAGTTGAATCATCAGCAGGTATTGGAGTCGGTGCAAAAACAGGGTTATCATCAGTTTTTGCAAGTTTCTTTTTAATTTTAACATTGGTTTTATGACCGATCATGGGTCCTGTTTTACCAGTAGGTAAGGATGCCTTGCAGCCGGTGACGGGGCCAATCTTAATCCTCGTAGGAGCGTTAATGTTAACGCAACTTAAAGATTTTGATTGATCTAAAAAATTAGATATTCCAGTCTTAATGTCAATTCTAATATTTGGAATGTTAGGGTATTCTATTTCTGCAGGGATTGCATGAGGAACAGTAGCTTTTGTTTTAGTTCATGGTTCATATGCGGTTTCTCAATATGTGTCACCAATCTTACATCACCAAGAAAGAGTTATGTGGAAGGATACGCAAATGCGACTACTCACCATTGCAGTATGAGTGATCCTAGTCCTATCGTTACTATTTATAGTTTCTGATGCGCTAATCCGTGGTGGAGTTATAACTTCATAACAATAAATATATTTAAATAAAAAAATAGTAAGTGATTATTCCTGGACGAGCCAGGATGGACTTACTATTTTTTTTAATATATTCATTCACTTACCTTAATTAAGAATAAGGCAGAGTCACTACTTTGTGATGCTTTAATGATGCTTTAACATCGACCAAACGTTGGTTACTTGAACCGCGATATTTAGTTTCTGTGCTAAATAGTTTTAAAACAAATTTTCCATCAACTAAAACATCAATATTACTTAACAATGATTTTATATGTTTATCTGTTTCACAAATGTTTAATAATTCTTCATAGGTGTAGCCGGTATAAGATCATATACTTAGTTTTGTAGTTACTTTAATCGCTTTTGCAAAAGTTGCGAAGGCTTCGGGTTGCTGAAAAGGGTCACCACCACTAAAGGTAATTCCTTTTAAATATGTACTCTTTTGAATATCAACTAATAAATCATCAATTTCTAGTAGTTCACCACCTTCAAAAGGTTGGGTTTCGGGATTAAAACAACCGGGACAATTATGTGTACAACCCTGTGAAAAGTAAACTCTTCGTAACCCCTTACCATTGGTTAAACTTTCATTGATCATGCCGCTTAATCTAATTTTCATTACTTTTAGATTTTATATGATAAACATTATTGTGTTTATTGTTATGATCAATTCGATCATTACGTTCTGCAGTTTTACCAACTCCAAATCTTTCGTCTAATGAAAGGTAGCCAGTGACACGGCTAATGCCTTGTGTGTTGTTGCTGCCACAGTGGGGGCAACCGTTTTTATTACATTTATTTTCCATATTAATCTCCTTTAAAAATATTTATAGCATTGTTTACAATATTGAATATGTCAGTTTATACCGAAATAACTAATGTTAGTTGTTTCATAAGCAAAACGTACAATATCTTCAATTGTTTCTGGTTCAGGATATCCATCAATTTCAACATAGGAAATATGACCAGAGTTACATAATTTATGATAAGGTGCTTCAACATTAATTTTGTCAAAGATAGGTATTATGAAACCTACGGGAATATGAAAACTATTAGTATAATATTCTTTATCAGTAACACCTTTAATTTTTCCAAATTTAGCTTGATCTAATTTAATAAAATAACCAGATAAACCTTCTGCTGGAGTCGCATAACAACTAAAATTTAAATGATACTTTTTAGTTAAATCATCAGTTTTGTTACGAATGAATGAAATTATTTCCAAACCTAGTTGTTTTGCTTCTTCAGATTCGCCATGGTGTTTTCCGATTAAAGCAGTTAAAGTTTCAGCCAAACCAATAAAACCAATTCCTAATGTTCCATGCTTAATAACAGCTTCAATGGAATCATCAGGTTTTAAATTTTCACTTCCAACCATAACGTGCTGACCAATAGCGAATGGTAAATCTTTTACCCTAAGTTTTTTCATTGTATTATAACGATGAATTAATTGTTCTTCAGATAATTTAACTTTTTCATTTAATAGTTTATAAAAAGTTTTAATATCATGTTTTGCTAAAATTCCTAAACGAACTAGATTGATGGTAACGGGTGCATTGTTGCCACGGCCGTCAACACCAGCTTCACCATTAACATTACTCAAAACATAGGTGCGACATCCCATTGTAGCAGGCAAGACGCCTTTGTCGTATCACTCCTTATTGAAATCAGCATCTAGATTCATAAAGGTAGGGTTCATTCTTTTGCTTGTCACACGACATGCTAATTTGAATAAATAATAGTAAGGGTCGTTAATATCACGATTGACACCTTTTTTAACTCTGAATATAATGTTAGGGAAGATTGGTTGTTCTCCATTACCTAAACCTTTTTCATATTGTTCTAGAAATATTTTGCATAATAGTGCAGCATCTTTGTTCTTAGGAATACCGATATTTAATGAGCTAAAGGGAACTTGACTCCCTGCGCGACTATGCATTGTGTTTAAATTAAAAACTATTGCCTGCATTGCTTGTCCGATTCTTTTGTATAATTTTTCTTCCACTAATTTCTCTAATAGTTTAGGATCAACTTTTAATGCTTGGTATTCTTTTCTTATTTCTTGCCTTGTTGGTTCGATATAATCTGATAAATCATTATCAAAGTTTGGGTGGGATTGACCACCAAACATATCATTTTGAGTTGCCTGCATCAAAATACATGATAACTCAGCTGCTACTTCAATCCGTTTTGGTTGGCGGATATATCCATAACCAGTGTTGAATCCTTCGCGTAACATTTTAGCTGTCGGGATATGAAGACAATTAATAGTTAAATTATAACTATCCATATCGTGAATATAAAAGTCTCCTTCAACATGTGCTTTAACAAATTCAGCAGGGATAACGCTACGGATGTAACATTTATTTGATTCAGAAGCAATTCTCAATAATTTAGCTGAGAAATTATTACCGACATTAGCATTATCACGATCTGTTTCCACACCCATCTTTGCGATTTTATCCATTAAAGCAGTTTCTTCTTTTTTATTATTCAATTTTATTTTTCTCCTTTTTTTAAAATTAGTTGTCAATAGATGTCCCTTAACATTCAACTTTAAGGTATGTTTCATTAATTTTAGAGACACGAAATAACTATTAGAGGTTAGTTTTTAAAGCAAAACTTTTTCCTCTAGTAGTTAAACTATACTCCATATTCAAATAAATTTGTATAAATATCACTACAAAATATTAAGTAAATTTTGTAGTGATATTTTAATTATTTAAATTTGTATTATAAACATATCCTTAAATAAATTAATGAAAAAAACAATACGTTGAATTTGATGTCAATTGTCCTTTTAACTATATAGTTTTGATTAAGATTTAGTTAGCAAACAATTAATATTATCTGATTTAACAAACGATGAATTAAGATTAGCTTTCAAACTAAATTTTTAGATCACCAACCGGAGAATTGATTTGAAATGGTTTGATGCAAGCAAAATCGAATCTCTTAATCAAGCACCGCACAAGCTATTTGAAGGATCTTGAAGAAAGTAACATCAGTTGTATCGAAGGAATTCAATCAAACTATTATTCTCGCTTGTTTAAAGGTAAGCGACACTCCTTAGAAAAAGTAGCAAAGGTATTGCCAACATATAAAATTGTTGAATTAAATGAATGAAAATTTACTAATATTAAGAATTCATCAATTTCAACAAACACAATGTTTGAGTCATATGATAGAACGAATAATATTAACTATTTGGAAGGGAAATAAGACGTAATTTTATTTCTTCAAAAATGGGTTCCCCCACTTTATTGTTTGCGAACAAAATTTAATAGATAATGAATGGATGGTTTTTTTCATTTGATAAATAGATATGATATTAAATATTGATGTAGAAAAATGTTTTATCTTTATTTGCATTAAAATATATCTAACATTGCTTTTTATTGCTCTATTGCGTATAATACTTATACAATGTACCAAAGACAGTAACGGATTATTATTAATCTTAATTATGTTACCGAGGTTAATATCACTATAAATGTATTAATTAACCTCTAAAAAAACTTTGTTTTTTTTGAGGTTTTTGTTTACATTGTATATTTTATATGGAGGTGAAAAGAGATATGAAACCAATCATCGTTGAAAAACAAACGCATATTAAAGAAATATCAAAATGAATTGATGAATCAAAATCATTTGTAATCTTTGAATATCACGGTTTAACTGCTACTGAAATGGCGGGATTAAGAAATGCTTTACATAGTTCAAACTCAAAGTTATTTGTTTTAAAAAACAATATAACAAAACGAGCTTTAAACAAATCAAGCATTAAAGATTTTGATAAATTATTAAAAGGTCCTAATGCAATCGCATTCGCTAAAGATGATGAAATCGCTGCTATTAAAGCTGTTGCTGAAATAGCTAAGAATCACGATTTCGTAACCATCAAAGGTGGCTATTTAGAAAAGAAATTCATTGATGCAGACAAAGTTAAAGAACTTTCAAGCATTCCAGGTCGTGACGGCCTATACTCAATGTTATTATCTTGCTTCACTGCACCAATCCGAAACTTCTTATATGGAGTTAAGGCTGTAGCTGAACAAAAATAATAACATATAAAAATAAAACAAAATAAGGAGAACATCATGGCAAAATTAAACAATAAAGATATTATCGCTAGTCTAAAAGAAATGACTATCTTAGAACTTAACGATCTAGTTAAAGCAATCGAAGAAGAATTCGGTGTATCAGCAGCTGCTCCTGCAGCTGCTGCTGGACCAGTAGCAAACGAAGCACCAACTGAAGTAACAATTAAATTAATGGAAATTGGAACTAACAAAGTTGGCGCTATTAAAGCTTTTAGATCAATTACTGGTTTAGGCTTAATGGAAGCTAAGAAAGCTGTTGAATCATGTCCAACAGTTATCAAAGAAGACATTAAACCTGAAGAAGCTGCTGACATCAAAAAAGCATTTGAAGAAATCGGCGCTAAAGTTGAAATCAAATAATTAGAAATAATTACAAATAAAAACTACCCTTGTTATTGCTAACGGGGTAGTTTTTATTTTTTTGAATTTTTATAAATAATTTATTATTTATCTATATATAGGAAAATAAAAAAGTGGAAAATATTTTTTTTGTAGGTTATAATGAAGTTGCGCCATCCTTTACAGTTATGTGGGAAGTGCAAGTTGTTGAAAAGTTTATCACCGTTGTATTACACCACAACAGTTATATTAATTTTTAGGTAATTACTAGTTCAAAAAAAATTAAAATTAAATAATTACCATGAATATAAATTATCAGTCCACTTTTGTGTATGATTGATATTATCCATTTAATATATGTTGAGTGTAAAAAATTTGCAACACTTAAATTCGAAATATATAATTCGCTTTTAAGCCTTTAACATTTCAGACTTGTCCATACTACAATTATATAAAGGATACGCAAGTTTATAAATTAATGATCATTAATTCTTTATGAAAGCAAGATATTCAGAACCTGGCCGGGGACGAATGTCTTGCTTTTGCACGTAACCATTAAACAATAATTTACATTTAATGTTGCAACGTTAATTTTATTTGATAAAATCAATATATTATATTTAAGGAATGGGTAACATTTATGGGATTATCAAAGTCAAAGGAAAGCGTTAATATTGGAAGTGATTATGAAGAAATCACAATTAATCGTTTATTAGGTCTAGAGAGTGCTACAAAATTTGATTTAATGTATTTGGTCACAAATTTTTTTGAACAAACTAATTCAGTGATAGATAATTTATACTTGGATTATGAAAATAATAATGACAGTATTTTTGTTTTTCCAAATAAAAATGATTTATACACGGCAGCATGAGTTAAAAACCTATATATGGCTAATATTATGTTTGTTGATTTTTTAGAGCATGGCGGTACTTTTAAAAGAGCACAAGACATTAAGGACATTCATTATAATAAGAAATTAGTTGACCTTAAAAAATTTATTGCTATTTTTGATCGATTAACTAATATTTTAAAAGAAAATCTACCAGAAACTAGTTTTCAAGAAATAAAAAATCAGTATCAAATTAACAAACAATTAGAATCATTAATTATTGTTGAAGAACATGTAACTCACACTGATCAGAATTTACTAAAAGTATTAGATACTGATATTAACCGTTACGATTCTTTATATGATAGTGATTTTGGAGATTTGCCTGATATCAAAGATGTTAAAGCTTATGATACTAATGAAGAAATTCATGAAGCCATCACGAAGGCAGAAAAAGATATTTCAACAATTGAAGAACCAGAAGTTGAACAGGATGTGATGAACCATATTTCTAGCGCAACTAAAGAAATCGATGAAATCGATGTCAGTCAATTTGGTCCAAAAAAATCTAAGTAAAATTAGAAAATAATAGAAAAAACTAGGTAGTTTAAATACCTAGTTTTTTCTATAATCATAAAATTATATTATATAAATTATGCTAATCGATTATGCTTCTTAAGAGTTTTTAAAGTTCTTGCTGAAACTTTAACTGTTCTAGTTTTACCAGGACCATCTTTAATAGTCGCTTTTTGTAAGTTTAAATTTCATTTTCTCTTAGAATGGTTCATAGCATGTGATCTAGTGTTACCACTTAGTGGCCCTTTACCAGTAATGTCGTCTTTGCGTGCCATAAATTTACACCTCCACAGTTTAATATTGCTATATAATGATACATTATATCTCTATATATTGCAAATACTTTCTAACATTTAGTTAAATTTTACTATTTCTATTTTAAAAGATTTATAATATAATTTATTACTACATACTATATGTAATGCATATAAATGATTCGAGCACATGACGTGAGGGGAATATATGAAACAATCTCTAACAAAATTCAGTAATGATATTATTAGAAAATTAATTAAAGTATCTGCAAGCCAAATAGCTGGCGTGAATGAAGATATCTTAAGTGATGAAGACATTCACGTTGGTGACAATTATGTTTCCGTGAAAATAACATTATCACAAAACATCATTAATATCAAAAGTGTCACACTCGAACTCCAAAAAAAAATATATTTTGTTTTAAGCAATCAAATGGATTGTGAAGAATTAATAGTCGATATAACAGTAAAGAATTAGTAAGGGTGATAATATGAAAACAATAAAAGTAGAACTTTTTAAACGAATGTTGTTCGGTGGTGGAGCAATCATTGAAAAACAATATGAATATATTAATGACCTTAATGTCTTTCCAGTGCCTGATGGTGATACTGGAACTAATATGAAAGTGACTGTGTTAGGCGCATTGGATGCTATTAAAGAAATAGAACCACTTGACCCGAGCGTGATTGGCCAAAAGTTTTCACGTGGTTTATTAATGAGTGCGCGGGGGAACTCAGGGGTTATTTTTAGTCAAATTATTAAGGGCTTTGTTAGCACTTTTAGTGAAGGCTCAAACGAGATAACGATTCCTCAACTTATTAAATCATTTGATAAGGCAAGAGAAATTTCATATAAAGCAGTGGCAACACCCGTTGAAGGAACAATTTTAACAGTTATCCGTGTTACGAGTGAAAAGATATTAGCTTATAAAAAATTTGACAGTGTTGAAGAATTATTCGCATTAGCTTTAAAAGAAGCATTACTGATTTTAGAGAAAACTCCTGAAATGCTTGAAGAATTAAAAGAAGTTGGCGTCGTAGACTCTGGTGGTTATGGATTGTGTTGTTTCTTTGAAGGCATGAACGCTGTATTAAATAATAAGATGAATGACTTAATTAATCAAAAAATTGATAAAAAAGTTAATAAAAAGAATCCATTGGGAGACTTTGCTGTGCTTTCTAATAAACACGAAACAAATGAAGGGTTTGGTTATTGCTCTGAAATTATTATGCAAATTGGAGCAAAAATTCAGCCCGAAGATCATGATAAGATAAAATTTGATATTGATAGTTTTCGCCATCAACTTGAAAAAATCGGTAATTCATTAGTTTGTGTTCAAGACAACGATATTGTTAAAGTCCATATTCATAGTATCGATCCAGGCCAATTTTTAAAATTATGTCAAAAATATGGTGAATTTGCAAAGGTTAAATTTGAAAATATGACAAACCAATTCCACGAAAATATGGAGCGTCGCGGCATTATCATTACTAAACCTAGCGACAATGCATCTTTATCTGAAAAACCTGCCATTATCATTACGGTGCCATCAGAAAAAATTGCTTCTATTATGGAAAAAGATTACTCTTTAAAATACTCGATTAATACCGAGACTAATGGGAACCCTTCCATCCAAGATTTTCTTAGAAAAATCCAAGAAACAAAATCACGTAATATATTTATTATTACCGATGATTCGAATATTATTTTAGCAGCTACACAAGCTGCTGATATTGTAAAAGAAAATATCAATATCAATATTATTCCAGGGAAAAATATTTTTGAAGCATTAATGGCTGGACTTGCTTATCAAGCAAATGTTGATTTTAGTATAAATGCTAGAGAGATGATAAAGACAGCTAAAAATACAGTTTCTGCAATGGTTTCAACATCAATTAAAAATGTACAATATAAACATATTACAGTTAAGAAAAACGACTATATTGGAATTCTTAATAAAAAGGTTTTAGTTAGTAATCGAGATGAAGAATCAGCTGTTAAAGAAACTGTTGATAAATTAATGATGAAGGTTAAACAACCAGATATAGCAATGTTGTTCTATGGTCAAAACGCTAGCATGGCAGTTGTTCGAAATATTGAGAAATATATCAACGAAGTATACGGTTGTTATTGTGAAGTAAAAGACGGAAATCAAAAAGTTTATAGTTATTATATTGGTTTACAATAATTTATAATAGGAGGAATTTTATGAAATTAGCAGTAGATGTAATGGGGTTTGAAAATAATATTGATGAAGCTATTAAAGCGAGTCGAGAATTTATTAAAAAACATAAAAACGTATCACTTGTTCTCGTAGGTGACGATCGAATTATTAAGGATAAAATGTTTCCTACTGATCGTTTTAGCGTCGCACCAGCAAGTCAAGTGGTCTTGCCAACGGATAATTTACTAGCTGCCCGGCGTAAAACTGATTCATCAATGTATGTCGCAGCAAAATTAGTTAAGGACGGAAAAGTTGATGGTTTTTTAAGTGCTGGATCAACTTCTGCATTTGTTTCAACAGTGTATTCTGTTTTTGGATTAATTGAAAATGTTAAAAAGCCAGGTTTTATGCCGTGGGTTCCCACAACGAATGGTATCGGATTTAATTTACTAGATGTCGGGGCTTCACCTATATGCACTGCAGAAGATTTACATAATTTTGCTAAAATGGCAAAAGTCTATGTTGAAAAAGCACGGAAGATTAATAATCCTAGAATCGGTATTTTAAATATCGGAACTGAAGAATATAAAGGTTTAGACCTTCACCGTGAAGCTCACAAGTTATTAAAAGAAGATAAATCACTTAATTACATCGGGTTTGTTGAATCTCGAAGAATTATGAATGGCGTTGCCGATATTGTGGTAACCGATGGATACAGTGGTAATCTCGTTTTAAAAGCTTATGAGGGTACGGGTAAAGCATTAATGCATACGATTAAGGCAGCTTACAAGAAACCTATAAATTACTTAGGAGCATTATTTTCTATCGGTATGATTCATAAAATGATGCACACTTATGACTATAAAAATCATGCTGGTGCTTTTGTTTTAGGATTAGATAAAGTAGCCGTTAAAACCCACGGTTCAGCAGATTCAAAACAATTTTATAGTTCCCTACAAATGTTATACGATTGCGTCAATGCAGACGTATTGAACGATATCAAAACAATAATGGAAAATAGCAATGGATAGACAACAAGAAACTTTAAATAAAATTTTAGCGCAATATGATATTAAGATAACTAAACCAAGTATCTACATTGAAGCATTGACGCATAATTCTTATTCCAACGAACATAATAAGAATTACAATTACCAAAAATTAGAATTTTTGGGGGATTCAATTGTGAATTGAATCGTGAGTGAATTTCTTTATAATGAAAAAATGAGCGAAGGTGAAATGAGTAATAATCGTTCACGTATCGTTCGATCAGAAACAATGGCAAAAGCAAATAAATATTTAGGGCTTGAAGCTGCATTATATCTAGGACACGGGGTAGAAAAAGAAATTTCTCAAAAAATTTTAGAAGATACCTTTGAAGCTTTTATTGGGGCAGTAACACTTGATGCTGGAATTGAAGCAACAAAAAAAATTATTTATGGAACGATTATTCATTTTTTCAATAATCATGAATTAGACCATATGATAAATTATAAGACGTTGTTTCAAGAAGCTGTGCAACAAACGAGTCAACGTGATATTAACTATCGTCAGGTTGAATGCTATGATGGTAGTAAAAAAGTTGAGCTGTGATATAACAAAATGAAATATGGTGAAGGCGAAGGAAAAAAATATACTGATGCTGAACAACAAGCAGCAAGAAACGCATTAGCTAAGTTAGGTTAGAAATATATGCTATCTTGAATGGCGACAAATGCAAACACCTCTAGTTTAATAGGGGTGTTTTTATTTTCTCTTAAAAACAATAAAATACGAATTACAACACATTGATATTTTATAGTATAATAATTAACATATATACATTGTATATAAACAACAACAAATTAAGGTGATAAAATGATATTCTTAAAAAAGTTCCACGCATATGGGTTTAAATCATTTGCTGATGAAGTAAATCTTGAATTCAATCATCCGATGACCGGGATTGTAGGACCAAATGGGTCAGGTAAATCTAACATCGTTGATGCATTAAAATGAGTACTAGGTGAGCAATCAATCAAAAGCTTACGTGGGAGCAACAAAACAAATTTAATCTTCATGGGTTCAAAAGGACGTCAAGAAAGTAAGTTTGCTGAAATTACATTAACCTTTGATAATTCAAATAAAGTGTTGCACTATGATGGCGACGAAATTTCAGTTACAAGAAAATTACACCGTAACACTGGAATAAATGAATATTATATTAATGGACAACCATCGCGACTTCGCGACATCCAAGAGGCTTTTCTTGATACTGGTCTAAGTAAGGGCTCATTAGGAATCATTAGTCAAGGAACGGTAAATTGATTTGCAGAATCAAAACCTGAAGACCGACGGAAAATGTTTGAAGAAGCTGCTGGAATTGGTCGTTACTCTAAGAAAAAAGACGAATCGCTACGACATTTAGCACGAAGTGAAGAACATTTAAACCGTATTTTAGATATAGTTAATGAATTAGAAAAAGATTTAAAGAAATTAAATAAACAAGCAGAAAAAGCTAAAATTTTTAAGGAAAAACGTAAGCAATTACAAGATATCGAAATAACTATTTTAGTTAGAGATATTAGTCATCTTAAGGTTCAAGCAACTCAATTAAGAGAAAAATTAGCTGAAGCCACAACCCAACGAACACAATTCGAACCTATCGTTAAAGAAATCAAACAAAAACTTGATTTCGCTAAACAAAAAGAAGAATCTGCTGATCAAGATGCTACTAATTATAATAAAGATATGCATGATATAAATGAAAAAATTAACACTGCTGAAAAAAAGCAAATGTTAATCCACTCTCGTTTAAATGATGATTTATCAAGTGACAATGAAGCTACTAAAGCAGCAGCTTATGAACAATTGATTATTTCGTTTAAGGTTGATATTAAAGAATTAGAAGAACGTTTAGAAGAATTAGATGTTCAAATTGAAACTTATGATGAAATCGTTCAACAACTGGACACCAAACGTAATAATTTTAACGCTGAGGTAAACGCTCTAAGTATTACCCTTACTGAAAATAGAATGAATTTGAAATACATTGAAAGAGAAATGCAACGGCAAAATAGTAGCAATGCAGGAGTGCGAGCTATATTAGATAACCGTGCTGCTTTAAACGGGATTTATGATACAGTAATAAATTATCTAAAAGTAGATAAGAAGTACGAGATGGCTATTGAAACCGCGTTAGGACGAAGTTCGAGCAATATTATTGTTGAAGATAGCACAGCAGCAAGAAACGCAATTATGTTTTTAAAGAAAAACCGAGCAGGTAAAGCGACCTTCTTGCCTTTAAGAGATATTAAAGAAAGAAACGTTCGTGCTGAACATTTAGACGTCTTAAATGAATTAGAGGGGTTCATCGGCGTTGCTTCTTCACTTGTTACAATCGAACCGAAACTAAAACCGATCACTGAAGCTTTGTTAGGAAATACAATTGTTTCAGATGACATTGACAAAGGAATAAGACTATCTAAATATACTTATCAAATGTATAAAGTCATTTCGCTTGAAGGTGATATTATTATGCCAGGTGGAGCAATGACTGGTGGATCAACTAATAAAGTTGGTATCAGTACATTAAATATAGAAGAGAAACGTAATGAAATGATAGCTATTGTTCAACAGCAAGAAGAGAAATTAACTACTCTTAAAGTGGAACAAGAGAAAGTTTCTGCTGAATATAATGAAACTTATGCGAAGTTGAATCAAAAAAAATTCAGTCAGGAATCATACAGTAACCAATTAGAAAATAATAATAAAATGGTGACTAAACATATTACTGAATATGAAGCTCTAACCAAACAATCTTTTGATGATAAGAGCGTTAAATTAGATAGTAAATCATTAGCTGAAGAATTAAATCAATTAACTGGTCGTCGTGATAAAATTATGGAAAACTTAAATGTTGCCCAACAATCTAAAACAAGTTACCGTAGTCAAGTTGTTGATTATGAAGGTCGTCTTGAAGACATGCGAATGCAATTAGATAAATTAAGAGATGCAGTTTTCAGTTTTGAACAAAATATAACTAAATGTGATAATGGAATTCTAATTAGCAAACAAAGAATTAATGAAACATACAAAATGACTGTTGATTTTGCTTTTGAAAATTATAATAATGATTTACCAATGTCAGAACCACAAGCTCGTGAAATCATCCGAACATTAAAAGTGGAAATCGACGCTTTAGGTAATATTAACTTAGATGCTGTGCAAGAATTAGAAGAGAAGCAAGCACGCCATG
This sequence comes from Ureaplasma sp. Hg1, assembly GCA_021378535.1. Classification (GTDB taxonomy): domain Bacteria; phylum Bacillota_I; class Bacilli_A; order Mycoplasmatales; family Mycoplasmoidaceae; genus JAACJV01. Next base: position 25,356 of record JAACJV010000010.1, read on the forward strand.
ATGAAATGGCAAAAGAAAAAGAACAACTAGAAAAAGCTGTTAATGACATCAAGGCTGCGATTAATGAACTAGATAAAAAAGCAAAAGAAGATTTTGCTAGAGTAATTGATAGTGTTAACGAAATGATTCCTACGACCTTCAAATTTTTATTTGGTGGCGGGACTTGTGCAATTAGTTATTCTGACCCTGAAAATATTTTAGAATCAGGAATTGAAGTAATGGCTCACCCACCAGGAAAACGTGTTAGTAATCTAACCTTATTATCAGGTGGTGAAAAAACACTTGTAGCACTATCAGTTCTATTTGCGATTTTGAAAATATCATCTTTTCCATTAGTTATTCTTGATGAAGCTGAAGCAGCACTAGATATCGCTAATGTTGAACGATTTGCTAACATTATTAAAACAAATACTTCTGATACGCAATTCTTAATCATTACACACCGTCCTGGTACAATGAAGGAATGTGGGGAATTATTCGGTACAACAATGCAAGTTCGTGGTGTTACAAAAATGTTTACAGTATCACTTGAACAAGCTGAAGATTTAACAAACGAAGAAGAAACGAGCGGAGAATCGTAATATGGCATTTTTTAAAAATCTAATTGATAAGATCCAAAAAAAGAAAGATACCGCAAAAGCTGTTAAAGAAAAAAATATTGAAAATCGGATAATCAAGGTTGAAAATAAACAAAAGGCTTTTGATAAGGGTTTACATAAATCTTCAACAAGTTTAAGTCAAGCAATAAATAATTTGGCTAGCGACTTTAAGGAAGTTGACGAAACTCTTTTTGAAAATTTAGAGGAAATGTTAATTTCATATGATGTTGGTTATACTGCCACAACTAAAATAATTGATGCAGTTAGAGCGGAAATACAATTTCAAAAAGTTAAGAATGTTAAGTTAATCAAATCAATAATAGTTGATAAGATATTTGTTTACTATATTCAAGACACTAACATTAACACTAATATTAATTTAGAAAACGATCGTACTAACGTGGTCCTGGTAGTAGGTGTAAACGGAGTTGGGAAAACAACATCCATTGCTAAAATTGCTAAAAAATTCGTCGATGAAAATAAACGGGTTTTACTTGTGGCTGGAGATACTTTTAGAGCAGGTGCTGTTGAACAATTAAAAGTTTGAGCAACACGACTAAAAGTAGATATTATTATTCCAGACAAGCCAGGGCAAGAACCTGCTTCAGTAATTTATAAGGGAATTCAAAAGGCATATCAAGATAATTATGATTTAGTTATTTGCGATACATCAGGTCGTTTACAAAATAAAGTTAATTTAATGAACGAACTAAAGAAGATACATGATATTATCCATAAGTTTGATAAGATGGCGCCACACGAAACCTTATTGGTTTTAGATGCTACTACAGGACAATCAGGGTTAAACCAAGCAAAGGCTTTTAAAGAAGCTACGAATGTAACCGGAATTGTACTTGCAAAAATGGACTCAACATCGAAAGGTGGAATAGTATTGGCAATTAAAGATTTCTTTGATATTCCGGTTAAATTTATTGGGTTAGGAGAGCAATTGGATGATTTAGCGCCTTTTGACCTTGAACAATTTGTAATTGGGATTACAAAGGATTTGGAATTATAATGAAGGATATTGTAAATGTTACTAAATTATTTGATACTTATGGTATGCTCTTAAGCGCGAAGCAAGCAAAGTATATTGACTTATATTATTTTGAAGATATGTCATTAGCTGAAATCGCTAAATTATATAATGTTTCAAGAGCAGCAATTCACGATGCAATTCACACTGCTGTCAACGAAATAACAAAATATGAATCTATCTTAATGATAGTTTTTAAGAACGATCAAAGAGCTGCTCTTTATGAAAAATATGGAACAAATGCATTAGTTGAGGAACTTAAAAAAGTTGATAAATAACAACTGTCTTATTGACAAACAAAACGAATTGATTTAAATTAAAATATCAATGGTAAATCGATATATGGAGAGATAAATATGGTTAAGTGCTTTTTTATAGAACTAAATCCCCTGATTTTAAACATGTCGCTAGTGCGAAATAGAGCATGGGAATGTGTCAAAAAGATGATGACAAACGAAAACATGAGTTTGGAAAAAATCGAACCTATTGCAATTAAACATACTAAATTTAATTGTTGTTCTGATTTTTCGTCATACAAAGATTGGACACGTCTTAGTTTAGAAACACAAACGTGAGTTCGCGAAGCTTACAATAAATGCTATGATCAAGCAATAAGCGAAATTAAAATTGACGACATTATTATTGGCGCCAAAGAATTATTAGAAGACATGCGAGAACATGAAGTCAAAATAATCCTTTTAAGTCGTTCAAACAAAACCATCGATATTTTAAAAAAATTAAGAATTAAAGGAAACATTGATGAAGTTGTAAAAGTTGATGATTCACTATCAATTGATAGTGAATACTTCCTTGACCAGGTAACGCATTATAGTATGTTACCTAGCGAGTGTGTTTATATATCAACTGAAGAAAAGAAAATTATAGAAGCAAATACGGCTGGACTTTATACAGTTGCAATCGGAACAGAGGATTTTGTATCATCAAAATCTAATTTGGCTTATGATTACATTGATAAAGTTAAATATGAAAATCTTGTTTATTCATTCTACAGTACAAACAAGGATATTGAGGACGAGGAAATCTAAGTTATATACACATAAAATATTTATTTTATGTTTTAATTAAATAACTTGGTTGAAAGGAAAAAAAATGAAAAGTAAAATTAAATCTACAAAATCAATCCCATGAGAAACAGTTTTAAAATTGGAAAAATTACAAATTGATCCGCAAATTTTAAAAATGCATACTGAACGTATTAACAAAGTATTTAATAATGCTCCCGAAGAAATTAGAAACCAACAAATTCATAATATTGTTGTGCGTGATAATTTATTCAACAAAGCTATGGATGTTATTACTGCATGTTACGAATTCGAAATCAACGATGAAGATGTTAAAGCATTTGAGGATGCAGTAATCCAAAATTTCGGAGAAGAAAAACGCGATGTATGTCACGAGATAGCTATTAAATTAGTTAAAAAGACATTAATTTTTCAGGATTTACAGGAAAAATTAGAAATCACAATGGATGATAATGAAATTAAAAAGGTACTAGACGATTACTATCAAGCAACCAATAAACCTATTCGTGGTATTCTTGAAGATAAAGAAAAATATGCTGGAGCAAAATCTACTTTATTAGAAGAAAAAATAATTGCAACGCTAATTCAAAAATTTCCTCGCGACTTAACTGTATTAGAAGCTAATATGAAAAAAGCATATGAAGAACATCAAAAGAAAGTAGCGTTAGACAAGGATAAAGAAACAACTGTAAACCCGCCAATCAAGACAAAATCGAAAAGAAAGTAGTGATATTTTATGACTAATAAGAAATTTATTATTCAATATATTTTGTTGAAAATACTAGCTAGTGAATTCGTGCTAGATGACAAATTACCATCTGAAAACAGTATTGCCAAGAAATTTAAATGTTCACGTATAACAGCAAGAACGGCTTATAGCCATTTAGAATCTATTGGTTTAATAGCAGCACAAAAAGGTGTTGGATACCATGTTAAAAAAAATGCTGATCAATTTTTATGATCATTAGGAGATTTAGCTTGTAAAAGTGATGTTAAAATCACTAAAGTGAATGACGCGAACATTAAAGTTCAATTTACTTTTAATGAGGAATGGTCGCTTTATCGATTAGATTATTATGATAAGGAAAATAGTGGTAAATTAGTTGCCTCTTCTTATTGATCGACAACACCATTGGAAGACGAAGCTATAGATGAAAAAATAATTAAAACATTATTTAAACCTTTAGCTGAAACAGGTGCAATAATTCAAAAAATAGAAGAACAAGTTTCTTTTAAAGTTTTTCCAGAATTTAATAAAGTATCTAATCAATTAGGATATTGTAATAATGTTTATCCAGTGTCTTCAACTTTAATTAGTACAGATAATGATGTACCAATTGCTAAAATAGTAGCAATTGCGAACAAGGAAAAATTTATATTTAGCCGAAAAACGTATATGAGTATTTTCGACTAACTTCAAATTATAAATTTAGATTATTAAAAATAGTAAACACGGTGTGTTTACTATTTTTAATTTGAGGCCATTTTTACTTTTTGTTTTTTAGAACGAATTGCAACACCGTACGAACCTTTTCATGTATGGCATGAGACAGTTAATGGGGTATCACGAAGTTGAATCATATCAATTGGAATATTAAGTTGTGTAGCCATTGCTCCAGTTATTCAATCAATTTCTTTTTTAGAAAGCCCAGTGCTATAAGCAAAAGCTTCAACGATATCTTCATTCTGTAAATTTCCAAAAACATCTTTAATATTACGAATAATTTTATCTATAGATGCATTGTAATTTTTTGCAACACCTGCTGCATGATTTTTATATTCTGTTTTCATAATTGGAGAAACTTTAGCCATTTTCAATATTTTAACAATTGTTTTAGGAGCTCGCCCACTTTTTAAAAAGCCATCTAAAACTTTGCATGTAATGAATGTGGTGCAATACTTGTGATAATTTTCACCAATTTCTCTAAGACTAGACATATCTTCATTGCCATCATTTATTATATTTCTAATGTGAATACATAAACTTTCGATTATGACTCCAATTTCTCTAGTATCAAAAACGAATAACTTATCAGGGAATTCCTTTTCAAGGCTTTTGGCATGAAAATATTGACTTGACATACCACCAGATATTGGTAACATAATAATTTGATCATATGTTTTAAACTCTTGAATAAAAAAATCCTTTAAAACTTCTGGTGGAATTGTGCTAGTTGTGAAACCAAAACCTTCATCAATTTGCTTTAACATAGTATCCATTGTAATTTGAGCATTGTCATCGACAAACATTTGAGAGTCACTCCGAATTATATAAAATGGGATAATTTTAATATCGTATTTAATGGCATCATCTTGAGAAATGGTATTAGATGAATCGGTTACAATAAGTATTTTTTTAGACATTAGTTATTCCCTTTATTATTTTTAGTGTAATTATGATTATATAACTATCTATATGTAATTATTATATATAACATAATTTTAATGTATCATAATAATATAGTAATAGTTTAAGATTTATTATATTTTATGCATATTAGAGGATTATAAAATGTTAAATAAGATAGTTTTAGAAGGTGAAGTAATTAAAACCTCATGAGGTTCAGGTGAATCAAAGGGTTTTTTTGTTACCATTAAACAAGTGCGACAATTTGGTAATTTCAAACTTACCGATCATTTCAACTTGTTTGCTAATAAACCTTTAGCAGATGAATTAGAAAAAGATGCAACCATTGGTCAAAATTTAGCGATTGAAGGAATTCTAAGAAATTATAAATCAAAAACTGGCGAAAGAAAAGTTACTGTTGAAGTAACGCAAATTATCCATGAAAATATTTCTGAGCGAACTGTTCAGTTATTATTGGATTAAAGAGGGTCATATTTTGGAATATGTAAATGCAGTGGAATTAACTGGCGTTATCTCGCGGGTTGTTAAAACAGATAAAGAGGCAATTTTTTGTCGTATCAATCAAGATGATGAAAGGGATGGGCGAACTTATAAAAAATATTTTAAAATTTATGTAAGCCCTGAATCAAGCGCGATTCACAATCTTTTTGTTGATGGTAGCATTTTACATGTAAAAGGTTATTTATCAGTTTTTAAATCTCAATACGGTATTAAAACAATAGTTCAAATTGAAGAAGCAACAAGTTTTAATAATAATTAAAATATTATTAACTATTTACGATAAAATAATATAGTAAAATCTAATGTTCAAACATTAGATTTATTATAGTAAATTAAGGATTATGATTATGGAATTTAACAAAAAATTAAACCATAGTGCAGCCCACATATTGGCATTTGCACTAACAAAAATGTACCCAGATATTAAGCTATCAATTGGCCCGGCAATTGATGAAGGTTTTTATTACGACTTTGCTTCAAATGATTCCATTTCAACAAAAGATTTTCCAAAAATTGAAAAACAAATGAAAAAAATAGTTTCTGGCGCTTATCCCTTTGAAAAAGGCGATTGAAGTAAAAAAGAAGCAATAGATTTTTATCAAAATAACAAATATAAGAAGGAAATTATTGAATCATTGGATATAAATACTCCGATTACATATTATAAATGTGGCGCCTTTACTGATTTATGCAAAGGTCCGCATGTGGATAATACTAAAAATGTTAAATTTTTTAAACTGCTAAATGTGGCAGGTTCATATTGAAGAGGGGATGCTAAAAACGATCATTTTACTAGAATTTATGGAATTGCTTTTTCTACCCAAAAAGATTTAGATGATTATTTAGTTTTATTACAAGAACGTAAAGAAAGAGACCACCGAAAAATAGGACAAGATTTAAATTTATTCACGTTCAATAAATTGGCCGGACAAGGCTTACCAATATGATTACCTAATGGGACTATTATAAAAAACCAAATTCAAAACTTTATAAATCAAATGGAATTTAAATACGGTTTTAATCCGGTTCAAACACCTATTCTAGGCAGCATTGATTTATTCAAAATTTCAGGTCACTACGAACATTATAAAGATAATATGTTTCCGCTTATGCATGTTGATAATGAAGTATTAGCACTTCGACCGATGACATGCCCACATCATATTCTAATATATAAGCATGAATTGCATTCTTATCGTCAATTACCGATTCGTCTATGCGAACATTCAATGTTACATCGTTATGAATCTTCAGGTGGTCTAACAGGCTTGGAGCGAGTTAGATCAATGACTTTAGAGGACACTCATATTTTTTGTAGAGAGGATCAAATGAATGATGAAATTTTAAATTGTTATAAAATCATTAAGGAAGTTCATGAAGGATTAGGGTCTACAATTCATCAAATAGATTTATCGCTTCATGATCCAAAGGACCCAAAAAAATATCATCATGATCCTAAAATGTGGGAAACTGCTGAAGCTATTTTAGAAAACGCTTTAAATAATAATAATATTAAATATACAAAAATGGTAGGAGAAGCAGCTTTTTACGGCCCTAAAATTGATTTTCAAGTTAAGACAACTTTAGGAAGAATTATTACTGTTTCAACAATCCAACTAGACTTCTTAATGCCTTCGAAATTTGACATCAGTTATATTAGTAAAAGTGGGACTGAAGCCCGACCGATTATGATTCACTTAGGTATCATCGGAACGTATGAAAGATATTTGGCTGTCTTGTTAGAACAAACTAAGGGAATTTTACCCTTATGGTTAGCACCACAACAAATTCAGATCATTCCGATTAATAATGATTTACACTTAGCTGCAGCTGAAAAATTAGCAAAGAAATTAAAGAAAATAAATTTAAGAGTCACTATTGATAGCCGGAATGAGCGTTTAGCTAAAAAAATTAGGGAGGCTCAAATGCAAAAAATACCTTATCAATTAGTTGTAGGTGATGATGAAATTAAGAATAGTAATTTTGTGACATACCGTGAATATTCACAAAAAGATAATGTGACTATTTCTATAACAGAATTTACTAAAATGCTTAAAAAGAAAATTAAGGTTAGAAAATAATGGCTGATAAAAATTCTAAACTTTTTGTTTTTGATGTCGATTGTAATTCATTATTAACTAGCATTTCAAATCTTGAAAGTAAAAAGTTAGCTTTAGTAATTAAATCAATTAGTAATTCTCAATATGTTTCATTAATGACGAGATCAAATCTAGCTAATGCTAAAAAATTATCAGATGAAATAGGTCTTGAAAATGGTTACTTAATTTGTAACGACGGAGCTATTATTTACGATATTGAACTACAAAAAGTTATTTATGCTAATAAGTTATCAGAATTTCAATTAAGTGCTGCAAGCCATATAGCTAGTATTAATAATTTTATGGTAATAGCACAATCTAATGAGCATTTAACTGCATATTCTTTAAATCGTGCTGTATCGATTATTCAAAATGATAAATTATTTAGAAATATTGAAATATCTTCACATTACGGTTTGTATTTAGAAAGATTAAAAGAACAGGAAATATATTCAATTCAATTATGGTCTTCTGAACATAATAAACCGGATTATAGTAAAACCATAACCAGAGTAACTAATGGACTTAAAGAATATGAATTAGAGACGCGTTTATTTAACAGTTATAATATTTCAATGACAGTAGCGGGAGTGTCGAAATATCATACTTTATCATGCTTAAGAGAATTGCGGCCAGATGGGTGGAATCATGAATTCTATATTTCAGTAAACGAATTTGATTTAGAATGTTTGGGTAATGTTAAATCAACTTTAGTTGATCAAGATCAAACTGAGGAAATTAAAAATAAAGCTTTATTTGTTAGTGCAGGTAATAGTGACAATGGAATAGAAAACTGACTTTTAGAAAATTCGTATATGTGGAAAGTAGAAACTACCAATCAAAAATAACTCCTATTCATAATGGAGTTATTTTTTTCATTTGCTTTTTACTAATAATGTTTAGTAGGCAAAACATTGATTAAACCGTTCATCGTAGCTTTTAGACTTTGACTATTTGATTTATTATTATTTTTTGTTTTAGCAGGAGCAGGTCCAGACATATTATTTTGAAATTGTTTAGATATATCATCGTGCATAATCCAAGGTGCTTTGGGCTTAGACTTGCTGCCTGTAGAGCCGTAGTATTCGTCGGCTACTTCTCAAGTTAAAATTCCAGCAATATGATATTGTTTAACTAAATTAATTTTAACTTTAATTGACGATTCTGTATCTCCGCTTCATCAGATGCCGCTCTTTGAATTCCAAAAGTAACTTGAACCCGTGATTGGATTTTTAATCATTTTTCAATCGGGTCCGGTACATTGACTTGCGACATAGCCATAACTTGCGATACTATTATCTAAATCACCCGAAGTACCACTCTTGTGCATTAAATATCCTGGTATTTCTTCAACTGGATATTTATATCCAGCGGCTTTAGATACTTTATACCCCCTTTGATATGTACCAGCACCAATAACAATTTTTGCATTAGGCACACCAGTTGCTGTTCATTTATGATTAGGATCACTCGGATTTAATAAATCTAGGATAGTGTCCTTACAACTAAAAGGTAATTTACTTGGATCGCCAGGGAAGGTATTTGGTAACCCTTGTAGTTCTCAACTATTATAATATTCGGGGTGAAGGTGATATGTTTTATTATCAATGACGACTTGTTTTTGTTTTGTTGCCATCGCGTGGATTAAAGGCATATCATCCATTGGCATAGTTGCATCACCTGAAACAATATCTCAACCACCATGCATGTCATAATTCATTGCATTAAAGAAATCAATATATTTTGATACCTCACCTAAATTAATTCGATTATATACATTTGTCATACTAGCACCAAGTGCAATCGATATTTGTGTATTTTGGACGTCCGGGTCCGGGTTGGCTAGAAAGGCTTCCTTCATATTTTTTAGTAATTTTGTAAAATTATTCATATCAGCATTTTGAGGATATTCTCAATCCAAATCAACTTGATCAAATCCAAATTTTTCAACAAGCGCAATTATATCATTAATGAAATTATCAGTTTTCTCTTTGCTTTGAGTTATAGCAATAAACGGAGGGGAGCCAGAATTTGCACCACCAATTGATAATCCAGTTTTAGTACCGTACAAACTCTTCACAGTATTTAATTGACCAATAAAGCCACCATTATATGATTCAGAAGTATAAACCATTCCTCTCTGATTTATTTGTGCATATTGCATTCAATCTGGAAAATTATCATAACCTTTTATTTGAGTTGGTTTATAATGAGCATCTTGACTAATAACACCATAATCTTTTGGAGCCCAAGAATTTGTACCTAACAAGAAATCTGCAGTCATATCTGTGAAATATATATGACCACTTGAAGCTTGCGGATCCATAAACGAATAAATATAAGTACTATAATTATGCGGATTTATATCAGAAAAATCAAAGCCGTCTCTACTATAAAATTGTGAATCAGTAGCATATCCAAATGATTCATTATATGGAAGACCATTTTTATTTAAATCTCGAATTGTGTAATTTAAATATTTACTTGGTGTTGTGTAATTTTCAGGTGTCGTTGTACCTGCAGGTGGGATTCTTGAAATTAACTGATTAAATTGTAGAGATACTACAATTGATCCGTCTGCATCTAAAGGGTGTAGTAAAATTTTATCTATATATTGTTTTGGATTTGCAATATCACCATTAGAATTTTCAATTTTAATTAAATTATTGTAAACTCAATCATTGACAATTGAAGTAGGTAAACAATTTTTTTGGTTAGCGCTAAGGTCTTCAAATTCAATA
>JAACJV010000011.1 GCA_021378535.1 Ureaplasma sp. Hg1
CAAAAATACCTTTAGCTGAAATACCAAATGTATCAGCTAAGTATGGGAATGATGATCCGTCTAAATCTTCAATATATTCGCCTCAAGTATCTAAAGTAAAACAAGGTTATTCATTAGCTTATAATACTAATATTTATTATAAGGATGACAATGGAATCATTAAAGATACTAACGATAATTCAATTGTAGACCCGAAATCAAATCTAAAACCAGGCTATACAACAGATTCAAACGGAAATTTTGTTTTTCCTAATGGCGAAAGACCACGAAAGAAAAGTCACGTATCAGATGCATACGGAGATTTAATTGTTAATAATTTCTTTACTCCATACAACCCAGTAGTTGGTACTGACGGTTGAACTAAAAACAAGCCAATAGATAGTACTGAAAATAATAGCAGTCAAATAATAAGAACAGCAATTAATGATTCAATTAATTGATATAGTATAACTGGTGAGATTGACCCTACAACTAATTCAAGTGTTCAATATTCATTTATGCCATTCGGGGTATATGGTACTGGTGATAATACTGGACTTAAAGCAAATGTACAGCGAGATTTAAAATATTGATATATTACTTCGGGTTATATACTAGATACTCCAGAATGAGACAAAAAAACCCCAGCTAAAAGGGACCCAACTATTTTAGCTGTAGTTACTAAATTAGAAGGTCTAGGAAATTGATTTTTTGATACAAGTGGTAAATCAGTTGATCCATCTATGCGAATGGGTGGCTTGATGCCATGAAGTATAGATGAAATGCATCTAGCTTGAGAATTGAAATTTCCCAAGGTAAATTAAGGAGAAAAATATGATTAAATATATTATCAAAAGATTAATTTTTTCTTTAATCGCACTTTTTGTATTATTAGTTTTAATATTTGCATTAATGCAATTGATACCAGGTTATCCAGTTGTTAGAACACAACATGATTCAGATGCATCTTATAAGGCTAAACTTACAGCAGCAGGTTTAACAAAAGATCCTTTTACCCAGTTCTGGATTTTCTTTGCAGGAATGTTTCACGGACACTTTGGACAGGTATTCAATGGTTCTATTACAGATACAACAACATACTTTTTAAGACCAATGAGTAATACTTTATTAATTGCAGGACCAGCCTTTATTTTATCTAGTATTATCGGTGTATTATTAGGTATTGTATCTGCTTACTACCGTGGTCGTTGACCAGATACATTAATAAATATGATTGCCGTAGCTTTCATTTCAATCCCTTCATTTATTTTTGCATTATATTTAATTGAATTAGCAGGTGTGATAGACATGCCGGTACAATTTATTGCGCCAGATGCAGAAGGGGCGACCGCTAGTTCTGTTATTGAATCTGCTATTATGCCAATTTTAGCAATGACATTAGCATCAGTTTCAACCTTAACATATTACACCCGTAATGAATTGGTTGACGTTTTTAAACAAGATTATATTAAAACAGCTTTAGCTAAAGGTATTAGCTTTAGAAAAGTTGTATTCACACATGCAATAAGAAATGCTATGATTCCAATTATGGCAGCATTACTGCCATCATTTATGACTATTCTATCTGGATCAATTATTATTGAAACATTTTTTAATGTACCAGGAACAGCGAGTAAATTAATATCTGCTGTTCAAACTAAGGAAATGTATGTGGTTATGTTTAGTGCGTTCTTTTATTCCTCAATCTACTTTATTTTGCAGATTGTTGTCGATGTGGCATATACCTTCGTCGATCCAAGAATTGTATTGGCAGAAAAATCAAGTGCTTCATATTATAAACAAGCGAAAGCTAAGTTCTTAAGAAGCAATGAATTTAAGGCGGTGATTTAATGACAATTGAACAAGCTTTAAATCTTAAATTGACTTCTGATGATTTTAAAGATGTAGATATTTTAAAAGTATCTAGTAACGAACAAGTGGTAGGTAAACCTACTAAATATTGAGGTGATGTAGCACACCGGTTTATAAAAAATAAAGCTGCTGTATTCTTTGGTTTACTATTATTGTGTATTATTTTAATGGCAATTATTATTCCATTATCAAATTTTAATGGGGCAGAACAACCCATTGCAAATTTGCCATCAGGAATTAGTTATTTACCTCCACGATTTCCAGGTATCATGGACGGAATTCAACCGTCAATGGTTGTTAATGCAGATACCTATCACCAATTGCTGCATTATGAATCCCTGGGAATTTGAACTAATGCAGTTGAATTGCCAAACGGCTCTTATCAAATTACAAATTATAATCCCTATGTGATTCCAGGAATGCAAGATGTTTATCCTTTTATGGGTACTGATGGAAATGGTCGAGATTGATGAACTATGTTGTGATATAGTACAGCACAATCATTAACATTAGCTGTTATTGCTTCAATGCTTTGTGTAATTATCGGAACTATATATGGTTCAATCGCTGGATCAGTGGCTGGCTCTTGAATTGATATTGTTTTGATGCGAATTGTAGAAATTATTTCAGGTGTTCCAATTATTGTGTGAGTATTAATTTTTGCTCTTGTTTTCTCAGGAGGTTCAATGACGATGTTAACAATTGGTGTTGCACTAGTTTTAACTGGCTGAATGTGACCAGCAATTATTGCTCGAACTTATATTATGAAATATAAGGATTCAGAATTTGTGCAAGCAGCACGAACTTTAGGCGCCAGTCAGACAAGAATTATATTTAGTCACTTAATGCCTAACGTTGCTGGCCGATTATTAGTAAATTTTGTAAACCAAATCCCAAGTTTCATTTTCTTTGAAGCTTCATTAGTTTTCCTAGGTTTAAAAGGAGCGACAGATGTAAGTTTAGGAACAATGATCGATACTGCGTGAAAAGATAATTATGCATTCTTACTATATGGTCCAACTATTGTAATTGTTTTAATTACGCTGTCCGCCCAAATTATAGCGAATAATATTAATGATTCATTGGATCCAAGAATTGTAGGTTCTTAATATGAGTCATTTAAATAAAAAAAACTTTATCACTGAAGGTGATAATCTACTAAAAGAAAATGAAGTTTTAAAAATTAATAATCTAAACGTATCATTTAAAAATAAACTAGGATTTTTACGAGCTGTAAGATCAATTGATCTAAAAGTTAAAAAGGGAGAAATTGTTGGTTTAGTTGGAGAATCTGGTTCTGGTAAATCTGTATCAGTTAAATCGATCATTGGTTTTAACGACGGTTCTACAACGACCGCTGATTGTTTAAACCTTTCTAACGTTGATGTTAACTCTTTAAACAAAAGCCAATGAACGCAAATTAGAGGAACAAAAGTTGCTTATATCCCCCAAGATCCATTAATGTCTTTGAATCCAACAAAAAGAATTCACAAACAAATTACTGAAACAATTAAGATAACTGAATACCGACGGTATCAAAATATTTTAAATGATCTTAGAATGGATCAAAATTCATCAGCGGAAGAAAAACTAAAAATTAAAACTGAAGCTAAACGTGAATTTAATAAAAACACAACTCGAAAGGGAATGAAACGAAGAATGTTTGAAATTCTAGATTTCATTGGCATTGACGATGCTGAAAATAGAGTTAAAGCATATCCCTTTGAATTTTCAGGAGGAATGCGTCAAAGAATTGCTATTGCTATGGCTGTAGCTAGTAAGCCTGATTTAATTATTGCAGATGAACCGACAACAGCTTTGGATGTTACAATCCAAGCAAAAGTGCTAGATTTAATTAAGAAATTAAGAGATGAACTAGACGTAGCAATTATTTTTATAAGCCATAATATTGCGTTGGTAGCAAACTTCTGTGATTTCATTTATGTAATGTATGCTGGAAAAATAGTCGAAAGAGGAACTGTGGAAGATATTTTTACAAGTGCTGCACATCCTTATACATGAGCATTAATAGCTTCAATTCCAGATAGTGAAAGTCAAGAGGAATTATTATCGATTCCAGGTACACCACCAAATATGATGAGTCCGCCTAGGGGCGATGCTTTTGCTGCAAGGAATAAATATTCGATGAAAATTGATTTTGATAAACAACCACCATTGTTTGAAATTTCTAGGACCCATAGTGCTGCTACATGATTACTTCATCCGGACGCACCAGAAAAGAAGCGTCCTACTGAAGTTATAGAAAAAATGAAAATTGCACAAAAATCACTAAAAAAAGATGACCGTGAACCTACTAGAGATATAGATGATAAAAAAGTAACCAAGGATAATAAAAAATAGAGGTGATAATATGTCAGAAACAAAAACGAGACCAATATTAGAACGTCAATTAACAAGAAAATTAATTGATGAAATTTCAGATAAAGATGATGCCTTAAAACCTTTATTAAGAATAAATAATTTAAATAAATATTTTATGAAACAAGGGGCATATTTTAAAGCCGTAAACGAAATTTCGTTTGATGTTTTTCCTGGCGATTTTTTTGGTATTATTGGTGAATCAGGTTCAGGAAAATCTACCACTGGAAAAACCATTATCAGATTATTTAAAGCTTCTGGAGGGACAATTCTTTTTAATGATAGATTAATTTCACAGAAAAAAATAACCAAAACTACAAAAAGATGATTAACAAGAAATATGCAAATGATTTTTCAAGATCCAATGTCATCATTAAATCCAAAGAAAAATGTGTTGAATTTAATTTCTGAACCATTTAGAATTAATAAGCACATTCGTCATATAGCTAATGATATTATAAAGGATATGCATCGAATTAATCCTTTCTTTCAATACACTTATAAATGAGAAGATCATTTAATTACGCAGGTATGAGCAACAAATTATTATCAAGGTTTAATTGATGTTTATCAAAAGTACATTGAATTATATAAAAACTATAAAATTGATGATGATAATAACGGAAATGAAGAATTACTAATATTTTTAGGTCTTATGGAGGATATGGAAGAAGAATATAAAGAAATTAATGCTTCCATTTATCAATATGCTAAAGATATGAAAAATATTTTTATTAAATCTTTAGATAAATTTAATAAGCATGAAAACGATAAGACTGAAGTAGAATTATATGAATGTTCAAAAGACCTTGCTAAAGCTAAAAAACTAGTTAAGGACTCACAAGTATATTTAGATCTAAAAGATAAAATAAAGATTCAAAAAAAAGAGCTTAAGGAATATAAGAAAAATATTAAAATTACTTATCATGAACAAAATAGTACTTATATTAATTCCTTAATCAGTTCATATAAATCAGATATGAAAGCAATTAAACAAGAGCGTAATTTGACGCCTGATGTTTTCAAACATATTCACCACGAAACACAATACGAATCAGCAAAGGCAACGCATGAATTATTCAAAGAATTTGGAAAATTTATTTATTTAGAAAATGATGATATTTCAGAATATGTACAAATAATTTCTGAAGAAGTAGATAAAATTTATCAACCAGTTATCGAGAAAACAATCGAACTACAAAAATTGGATAAAGAACGTATTTTATTAATTGGAATGCATAAAGCAAAAAAAGATCTGACTGAATTAGAAGCTAAAGTTTTAGAGGAAGGTGTTTTCCAACTAGGCTCAAAAGGGAAAGAAATTAATGAAATTATTGATAAACTAACAATTAATAAAAAAGAATACCAAGCTATTGTTACAAAATTATTAGATCTTTTAGAAACTATTAAAAAAGATTTAATAAGATTAAATGAAGCAGATTTTACACAAAAAAATCCCGCTCTTAAAAAAATGTATAAGAGACTAAAAGAGAAAAACATTAAAAAAGAGAAAAACATTAAAGAAGAAATACATCATTTTGAAGGCGAAATAGATAAGACTCATGAATTAGCAAGCCAAGAAAAAAAGCGTGCAAGAACTAGTCATGAGCATAAGATTGCATTAGATGATATGGAAAAAATTAAAAAATTATATGCAGAAAAAAATATTAATAGGGATGCGTATGCCGCATCTGATGTTAAAGATTTTAATGCAAATAAATTACCTAAAATTATTGCTTCAAAAGAGCAAATTAAAAAATTAAAAGTTGAATTTAAACTACAAAAAAAATTATTAAATAAATTAATTAATAAAATTGAAGTAGAGATTAAAAAAATGTCGCCACCTGAATTAGTAAATTCAAGAAATGATATGAATTTTCTAGAGGAATATAATTTACGAAAAGCACATCATATAGATATACACCGTGAACTTTCAATTCGAAAGAAAAATATTAAAGCATATGAATACGAATTAGATACCGTTAAAGAAGAGGTTGCTTTATATCGAATTATGCGAATTAATTCTTGAGTTTTACTTTATTTAAATCGAAATTTTTTAGAAACAGTATTAACACGTGAAAGAGTTTATAAAACATTAGAAAGTGTAGGTTTAAAAAACGAGCATGCATACCGTTACCCCCATGAATTTTCTGGTGGTCAACGACAACGTATCGTAATTGCAAGAGCTTTAATTACCAATCCTAAAGTGATTATCGCAGATGAACCAATTTCAGCGCTAGATGTATCAATCCAAGCACAAGTTATTAATATTATGCAAAGATTAGCTAAAGAAAATGGAATTACATTTTTATTTATTGCACATGATTTATCAATGGTTAATTACGCATGTAATAGAATGATAATTATGCACCAAGGTAGAATTGTGGAAAAAGGTGAAACAAACACTATCTTTAAACACCCAATTCATCCTTATACCAAATCTTTAATGAAAGCTGCACCTGAACTATCAAAAATTCATGTAGATTTAGCATCTTTTAGTGTAGAAATGAATTATAATAAGTATTATGGTCCAGCTAATAAACCAAGTTATTATTCAATTGATAGTAATCTTGAACATTTAGTTTTTGGAACTGAGGAGCAAATTAAGGAATGGCAAAATACAACCCAAGCTTCGGCGGATTAAGAACAGGATACCACCAGAGAAGTAGTTTAACCACCAACATTAATAATAAAAAAAATCGAGATATTTACAATGAAACAAACGAATCAAAGCGCTACCCTAACGGATTAGTACCTTTGATTTGTCTTACTGTTATCGGAATTATTGTACTTTTTATAGCACTAGCTTTGAACGGTGGATTCACCACATATTCAAAAATGCCAGATTGAGATGAATTAAATAAATGAAATCCAATTTATTGTAACAATTTAGTCACAGATCATCCTCAAATTGATAGTCCTTATAAAACCGATTTGGATAATTATCATAATTATTTAATGGGTTTTGTAGCTCCGATGAAAACAAATGACGGAACCTGGATGATTCATATTGGAACAGGCGATATATATGATCCAAAAGTTGATTACGATGTAGGGAGTCAAATTCACAACAATGTATTCGGACAAAATTGGGGTGATGACTTTGTTTATGCAGCAATTGTTTGTGATTGTTTACTAGTATTTTGATGACTAGGGCGGCAAGGGTTTACTGCGTGAGCAAGATTCAGCATTCTTAAATTTAATAGAATGTTTAAAATTAGAAAATTACGTGAAAAAATGCAATTATATGTTATTACTCCAGCACTAGCGGACGTAACTAATTTAGAAGAATTTAAAATGTTTGAGAAAAAACGTTCAAAATCAACTAAAGCATATTTCAAAATATCTTGTTATGGGTATTTAGTATTTACAATTATTGCTATTTTGTTAATGATAATAATGCATTTTGCAGTTTGATAAAGGAGATTGAAAATGAATAAATTTTTAGAAGAATTAAAGTGACGAGACATTTTAAATAATGTTACCAATGAAACCAAATTAGCTAAGGCAATTGAAAATAACATGGGGGCTTATATTGGCTTTGATCCAAGCGCTGATTCATTACACTTAGGTAATTATGTAATGATTATGATGCTACGTCGATTAAAACAATTTAACATTGAAGCTTACGCTGTTATCGGTGGGGCAACAGGAATGATTGGTGATCCTTCTGGTAAATCTAACGAACGTAATCTTCTAGATAAGGAAACATTAGAACATAATAAAGTGGCTATCAAAAAACAACTTGAAAAATATGGTAAAGCTAAAGTATTAGATAATTTTGATAATTTTAAAGACACTAATTATCTTGACTTTTTACGTGATATCGGCAAAATGATAAATGTTAATTACATGTTAGAAAAGGACATTATTAGAAGCCGTTTAGAAACAGGTATTAGCTACACTGAATTTTCTTACACACTAATACAAGCATATGATTTTTTAAAATATTATCGAGATTTTAATATTGGAATTCAATTAGGTGGTTCAGACCAATGAGGCAATATCACAACAGGATGTGAAATGATTAGAAAAGCGATAGGTGATAAAAACTTAGGTTGTGGAGTTACTATTAATCTTTTATTGAAAAGCGATGGTAAAAAATTTGGAAAATCCGAAAAAGGAGCTATTTATTTAGATCCAGAACGTACAAGTCCTTATGCTATGTATCAATTTTTAATCAACCAACATGACGATGATGTTATAAAATTATTAAAATTTTTCACGATGTTAGAACAAAATGAAATTGAAGAGATTGAAACACAACATAAAAAGGAGCCATTTAGAAGAATTGCTCAAAAAAAATTAGCTGAATTAATTGTTAAAGATATTCATGGTGATGTGCAACTTAATAAGGTGATGGAAACGTCTAGATCTCTTTTTAGCGGAGACATTACTAAAATAGATTATAAGGATTTAAAAGTGGCTTTAGAAGCGGCTCCGACTACTATTTTAAACGAGAAACAAATAGATCTTATTGATTTATTGATACGAGCTAATATTTGTTCAAGTAGACGACAAGGTCGCGAGCTGATTAAAAACAATTCAATTAAAATTAACGGTGTTAAACAAAACGATGAGTTTTTTAAGGTTAGTCAAACCGATGCTTTAAACCATGAATTTTCTGTACTTCAAAAAGGTAAGAAAAATTATTTTATGATACAATTTATTTTAAGTTAGATTTATTTTACGATAAATTAAAAAATAAGGGAGTTTAATTTGAATTCTACAAATGTATTTATTTTAATTGTAACAATCGCAATTGTTCTTGTATCAATTTCATTAAATTATTTTTATGTTAAGGGCCAAATTACGTTTAATAAAAAACGATGAAGTTATTATTTCATTGCTATTGGAGTTTTGTTTTTAATATATTATTTAGGTACGCGATGAGTTCCGCTACTTGAAATGTTTAGTAAGGGTGAAATACCGTCAAAAAAAACTGATGCGACACAATATAATTTAAGCTACAGTTGAACTTGATTTTTATCTTTTTGTACAATGTTTGGTCTTATAATCCCTATACTAATAACTTTTAAAAAAGGCCGTAAATTTTTAGAAGTAATTTCTCCATTATGTACGTTTGCTGGTGGAATGGTGATGTTTGGTTCAATTATTTTTGCTAAGGAAGCTTCTTGATCATTAAGTTATTTCTTTTTTGATAATATCCCTGAATATCCTGTTCCAACTGTTTCAATGCAACTTCATTTATTTATTTTAACAATTGCATTTAATTTTTTAATATATCAAAAACGTTATAAATTTAAATCTTTTATGGGAATGCTAGGATACGTATTGTGTTATTTATCTTATGTCGCAATAATAATGTCAATATTTCATTTAGATGCATATGTTTCTGGACTAAGTTTAAATGACTATTTTATTAGTAGCGATAACCTATTCCCTAATTACGGAACTATAGGCAAACTATTAAATAGTTTGCCCCATGCAGCTGTACCGTTTGTTGCTGGAATCTTTTACTTTTTTGCCATTCTATTTTTATTGTTTATTAAGAACCTAACTGTTCCTAATGAAAAATATGAGCAAATAGTAAGTTGATATAATTATAAATAAAAATAAATCTAAAAAATGTTAATTATATCAAATGCCTATTCTATTTATTATGTTTAAAACACGCTAATAGGGTAGTGCTTCATTGATCCAATTACTTTTTTATTTTATAAAATAAATTTTTTAGACATTATTAATATAAAATAAGTATAATTTAAATACTTAACTAACTTAATAAGGATGGAGAAAATTATGGCGCTTAAAACGATGATTGCATCAATTGTTACTAAAACAATGACAAAAAAATTGAAAAATGCAACAATTCAAGAAGAAGATATAAAAGAAATTCTAAAAGAAATTAGAATTTCTTTACTTGATGCAGATGTTAATCTATTAGTCGTCAAAAAATTTATAAAAAACATTAAAGAAAAAGCTATTGGTTTAATAGTTGACCCTAAGCAAAAACCAGGTGATGTTTTATTAACGATTATTAAAGATGAATTGGTGTCAATTCTTGGAAAAGAAATGACACCAATGAACATTAATAAAAAGCCATTAAAAATTATGATGGTTGGTTTGCAAGGTTCAGGTAAAACCACGACAACAGCAAAAATTGCAAATTATTATAAATCGCGTAATCAGAAAGCACCACTATTGGTAGCTTGTGATATTTACCGCCCCGCAGCAATAGATCAATTAAAAACATTGGCCGAACAAACTAGAACTGAATTTTTTGAAAAAGGCACCCAGGACCCTGCTAAAACAGCAAAACAAGCTTTAGAAAAAGCAAACAAAGAAGGTTTGGATATTGTTCTTTTTGATACTGCAGGACGGCTTCAAACTGACGCTAAATTAATGCAAGAGTTACGTGCCATAAAATCATCAGTTAAACCTGATGAAATTATTTTAGTTGTTGATGCAATGGCAGGACAAGATATTATAAATGTAGCAAGAGAATTTAATGAAACATTAAAATTAACAGGAATCATTATTACAAAATTAGATTCTGATGCAAGAGCTGGAGCGGCTCTTTCTATTACATCGATGATTGATGTTCCTATAAAATTCACAGGTGTTGGAGAAAAAATAGGCTCATTAGATCTTTTTTATCCTGAGAGAATGGCAGACAGAATTCTTGGTTTAGGAGACGTTATGTCACTTGCTGAAAAAGCAGCTGACGTTATTGATGAAAAACAAGCAAAAAACCAATTACAAAGAATGCTTTCTGGGAAAATGGATTTAGAAGATTTAATGCAACAATTAAACCAAGTAAGTAAAATGGGATCATTAGGTGGAATAATGGGAATGTTACCTGGTCAAAATAAAAAAATGAGTGAAGAAAAATTATTTGAAATCGAAAATAAAATGAAGGTTTGAAATATTTTAATGACGAGTATGACAAAAAAAGAAAGACGAAATCCCAAGTTATTTAAAAAACAACCAAATCGTAAGGCTCGTGTTGTTAAGGGCTCTGGACGAAAACCAGATGAATTAAATAAATTATTAAAGCAATGAGAAGATGGCAAAACTAAAATGGCTCAAATGGGCCAAATGATGAAGAAAGGTAATAACCCTTTTAGTGGAAGCGGAGGATTTAATTTCTAACAATTAAATCTCATATAGTAAATAACCATAAATAATAAAAACATTCATACATCAGGAGGCATTATGTTTGAATTAAAAGAAATAATAGATTTTGATAAACCGATATCATTCATTGATATTGAAGCAGACGGGTGTGCTATAAAACCAAAAGTTATCCAAATAGCCGTTGTTAAAACCAACGGTCCTAATAGTGAGCCCACTATTTTTAATGAATACAGTAATCCTGAGTGTAATTTAGCACCACGAATCAAAGAAATGTTACAAACCGATGAGAGCAAATTAGAAATTTATCCTAATAACAAAGAAGTTATGCAACGATTTTATGAATTCGTTAAAGGATCACAAGTCATCTATTTTGGTGGATACGATGAATGTATCTTAAAGCATCAATTAACCAAAGAAGTTTTTAACGAAATGATTATGATAGATATACAAAAAGAATTTTTTGAAAAGTTTACAAAAAATATCCACGCCCCAGGTATTGCTAGTCTTTGTTATTCTATTGATAGAGTTCATGATACTAGCATTAAACATGATGCTTTAGTAGATGCTTACGCTTTAAAATCAATTATTGATGCTTATCAAACATACGATCCAAAAGAGATTAAAACTAAATTATGAAATACTTTAATTAAAATCAATCGCTCAGGTCATTTGGACCCCCACGTTACTAATAATATGATCCGTGAATACAAGTTTAATTTAAATTTTAAATTATTATTTATTGATGTTAAAGAAACACATATAAACAAAATTTTAATTAATTCTCAAACAATAATTAAAATTTATGACCAATCTAAAAAAATGATAAAAATATACAAATATAGTTTAAAGGAAGATATTGAAGGTTATGAAATCTACAAGAGTAGTAAGGACTATAGAATAAAAATCGCTAAAATCCTTTTAAAAAATATGGACAATACCTTACTTTGCTGCGGCGATGTTCCAGATTACGTGAAAAAATTTCACCGAAGAGTTTTGAGAACTATCCCTATTACTACTTATTTATCTAAGGGCTGCTTGCTAACGTATCTAAAACAAAATATTCATAGTGATGAATACGTTGACAATGTCTTTGATAACTTAGAAGAAATTAAAAAAGTTGTCCAATATAATTACAAATACATTTGAACCCATAAATAAATTAAGACTATTTACTTATTTAGATTATAGAATTTAATATGAATAATTATCATGTCTTTGTTTTATTGCCGAATTTTCTAATGTTAAAAATAATTAGCATTGAAGATAATCGGATCATAGATATTAATTACACCGTAACAACCAAGGGTGATAATTTTTATAGTGCCTTTAAAAATGTTCAGATTATTTCTTCTACTCCATTAGTCACTAGAACAATTTCACATTTCATTAGTATTCGAGGACTTAAAAAAGAGGACTATAATATTTTAAAATTTGTTAATCAACAATTGGCGAATGATGAATCATATGTCATAAAAATATATCACGATTATTTCATTAATATTGCTCAACCAATTTTTATTAAGAGAATCTTATCATAAAGCATTAGAATATTTGTCATTATATAATATAATTAATAATATAAATAAAGGTGTTTTAATGTTAAATTTTGAATCTATAAAAAACAAAGTAATTGATCAGTTGGGTGAAGCGGGCTTTAGTTACAAAATAAAAGATGAATCGATTTGTGTTTTTTACCATGAGAATGTACTCTATACGAACGAAATTTATGGTATTTTACAAGGCCGTAAAAACATTGATGATGGCAATATCCTTTTTGATAATATTCCATTCACTGAATTGATTTTAAAAGATCGTATGCGATTTATTAATACTTCTCTAAGTTTTGTCGAAAATGATAATATTTATGATGAAAATATTAAATTAAACCAACTTTTGGGAGATACATTAATTATTACTGGTGTGCCTATGGGAAGTATTAAAAACCGTATTAATGAAGAATTGTTATTTTACGGATTGTTAGATTTAAGAGATAGAAAAATTAATTCGTTAACTATCTATCAACGGTTATTGGTAACTATGATGGTTGCTACTATCACCTATAAAAAATACATTTTTTTTCGTGATGTAGATTTAAAATTAAATAATAATGATGAACTTAAACAATTTGTTAATTTGATTAAAAATATTAATAAAGAACGAAAATTAACTATAATTATTTTTAGTAATAGTGAACAATTTAAACGAAATATTAAAACTATTATAGACCTTAAATCTCCAGAGTATTATAAATTTAATAACACTATTTCAATTTATAATCGTTATAATTTACCAAAAATAAGTAATCGGAAATTTGGATTTATAAATTTATTTTACGTTATTTGGAATTTAATTAGGGGTTATCGAACACTCTTATTAGCAATATCTATTTTATGTGTATTGTGCTATTCAGGAATAATTTTTCTATCAACTCAATTGGAATATCAGACACCATCTCCAGAAGCTGTTAGTATGGCTTTTTTATCAAGTGCTCAATATAATAAATTAAATGTGACCAATGAAATTATATCTTTAGTAATAGCCTTTACATATATAGCCATCATTTTTCTAATTGCTTGTTATATCAAAGTGATTACTGCGCGTAAAAAATTATATTTGAAATATTTACAAATTATAGGAGTGAATCCTTTAATTACTTTTATTGTTATTCCAATTGTTATCGTTACCACTACAATTCTAATTATTTTATGTAGTTATGTATGTGTAACAATTGCTTTATCAGCCGGCTTGGTTGATGGAAATACAACGACAATTAATTGATGACTTTCACTTTATCTTTCAATGGGGTTATTTTTAGTAACATTATTATTATCATTATTACCAATATTTTTAATTAAAAGTAATGTTCGTCCTTTGAAACGAGATCTAATAAAATAACTTTCGAAAGGAATAAATTATTATAATTGCTTATTAAAAGGTTGTTTTAAAGAATAATAATATTCAATGAAAATATTTAAGGGTAATACCATTAAATTATATTAAATTCCACATAAACATTTTTTAAATATACACTACACAAGATAGCAAATAAACTGAGTTATTATCAATGATAATTTTTTATATATGAGAATAATTATTCAAGCTTCTATTAATAAAATCTATTATTTCTAATTCTCCATAATGCACATAAATAACTTGAAATTAAGGTTATATAATATCTCAAAAAAATATACTTATATTATATTTTAAAGACATACACAATTAATAGAAACAATTCAGATGCTTAAGCTTAATTGCCTCGAATGAACATTTAAGTTTTAAAAAGGATTACAATAATACAAATTGACTAAAAAATATATCACTTTTTAAATCAATCCACTATAATGTATAAGTAAAATAAATTTATTTGTATAAATAAATTTATAAAAATTTAAAAGAGGAATCACTATGGACAGAAAATTCACAGATCAAGAACTAATCAGAAGAGCAAAGTTGAAAGAATTACAGGATAACAATAAAAATCCTTACGAAATTGAAAAAATCAAGCGAACCCATACCTTTAACCAATTTCATAAAGAGTTTGATAAATTTTCTAAAGAAGAGCTTGAAAAAAAAGATCTTAAGGAATGCATTCTTGCCGGGAGATTAATGGCGGTACGACAAACATTTGGTGTTATCCAAGATTTTGATGGTCGCTTACAAACTTATATTAATAAAAAAACATGTGACGCTGAAGCATTTGCTACTTTTAAGAAAGCAGATATAGGAGATATCATTAGAATAATTGGTGTTCCTATGAAAACCCATACAAATGAATTAACAATAAAAATAAATAAAATAGTTATTGCGTCTAAGGCACTTAAGCCATTACCTGAAAAATTTCATGGTTTAACTGATGAAGAGCTAAGAGCACGTAATAGATATGTTGATCTTATTATGAATGATGAATCTAAACAAGTTTTCATCGCGCGATCAAAAATTATATCATCTATCCGTAAGCATATGGATGGAAATGGTTTTCTTGAAGTCGAAACTCCAGTTTTACAACCAATTTTAGGTGGTGCAGCTGCGCGTCCTTTTGTGACGTATCACAATGCACTTGATCGAAATTTTTACCTACGAGTGGCTACTGAAATTCCATTAAAAAAATTAATTGTTGGTGGTTTTGAAAAAGTATATGAAATTGGTAGAATTTTTAGAAACGAAGGAATGGATGCAACACATAATCCAGAGTTTACTACAATGGAAGCATATGTTGCATATGCTGGAATGGAAGAAATAATGGAAGTTGTTGAGAGTGTAATACGTCATGCAGCTCGTGAAGTTAATAAATCAAATTTTAAATATCGAGGATTTAATATTTCGTTTAAAGAACCTTTTAGAAAAGTTCATATGGTAGACATGGTGAAAGATGTAACGGGTGTTGATTTTAATGATATCCAAAATGTAGAAGAAGCACTTAAAATTGCAAAAGATAAGAATGTTAAGATTGAAAAACACCAACAAACTATCGGGCATATCTTAAATTTATTTTTCGAAGAATTTTGTGAAGAAAAATTAATTCAGCCGACATTTGTTTGAGGCCATCCGATTGAAGTTAGTCCGTTAGCAAAGAAGGATTACACAGATACAAGATATACAAAACGTTTTGAATTATTTATAGGTCAAAAGGAATTTGCTAATGCCTTTGCTGAATTAAATGATCCTATTGATCAATATGAACGTTTTGATGCGCAATTAAAAGAAAAAACTTTAGGTAATGATGAAGCCAATGAAATGGATATTGATTTTATTGAAGCTTTAGAATATGGTTTGCCACCAACTGGCGGATTAGGGCTTGGAATCGACCGTTTAGTAATGCTATTGACTGAAAAAGATACAATTAGAAATGTATTACTATTTCCTCATATGAAAGACAAAAAATAAAGTATGTCATTCCAATTTCCATCTAACTATAGGAGTGTTTTATCATTAATACAAACTAATAATTATATTAATGATTTTCAAAAAAAATTATTGGAAGAACTAAAATTGAAATTTTCATTAATGGAATTACAATTACCTTTAGTTTCGCCATATTCGCATAATTACTATGATAAACGTATTATCGCTTTTGATAATATGGAAACAGCGAATATAAATGAACTATTACCAAGTGCAGATTTGTGGCTAGTAGGTCAACTAGAGCGATATAAACGTACTTTAAATCAAGGTTTAATAACATCTTATACAAAGTTAACAAGAGACATTAAACCGAGCCCTATTAAAGCTATTAACGAGTCTACTATTTTATTTAATAGTAAACTGTTAATTTCAAACAAGCGGAACGAGGAAATTAACGAATTTGCTTCTAGAACCATAGAAGTTATAATTTCAACAATTAAAAACATGAATTCAAAATTTGATTTAGGAAATAATATCGAACCTTTAAACAATGTTATTACAGTTTCAAAATTAAGTAGTAAATACCCAATATTATCGTTAGATAAAGCTCTTAAAAAGGAAGTTATAACAAACGGAATGACATTAGTTTTAGATGCTTCTAAAACTACTTTAACTAACAAAAATTTAACTACAAACAACCCTATTGCATTTGATTCAAAGCTAATGGGTAAAGTTTATTGATATTACGCTTCATGCGACGAACTTATTGAATTAGTAAATTTAGGGATTACCCCAAATCGCCAAGATGCATATGATCAAATTTTAATCAAAGGTGGTAACCCACTTCATTACACTCAAAATATAAATATTTTAAAAGAAACTCAAGACACTATAGGAATTGAAATTAATTTGAGTCGTTGGTTAATGATTATTACTAAAAAAAAGCATATTGCAGAAGTCGTATCTAGTCCTTGAGGTAAAACGTTTCTAGAAGAATGCGATACTAAGAAAGTGGATATCTTATAATGGAATATGATGTCATAATAGCGGCCGCGGGATTATCGCAACGAGCGGGTGTGGATAAATTGGAATTAAACATCGATAACAAAACTGTAATCCAAATGAGCATAGAACTATTTGAAGTAGATAAAGATTGTAAAAATATAATCATCGTAACAAACAAAAATAAATTAGATACTTACCGCAACAAATATTATGGAAATAGTAGATTCAAGATTGCGTTAGGAAGCAATTTTAGACAAGAATCAATTTATCAGGGTTTAATGCTTTGCAAATCTGAATATGTAATGATTCATGATGCTGCCCGGCCATTCACTTCAAATAATATGATTAATAAATTAAAATCAAAATTAATTACACATGACGCAATTATACCAGTAGTAAATGTTGTTAATACATTAATTGAAAAAAAAGGCACTGAAATTAGATATTTAAATAGAGATAACATATTAGGAATCCAAACACCGCAAGCTTTTAAAACAGATAAGATTATATCAGCTTACGAGAATGTAATAAATAAATTATCAACATATAGTGATGATTCAAGGATATATTATGACACGTTCGCTAATAAAAAATATTTTTTATTAGAGGGAGAAGTTAATAATATTAAAATAACCTATGCATCGGACATAAATGAATGACATAGTGCTAAGAAAAGATAGAAAAAAGAAAATGAGCAAATTTTAAGATTGTTCATTTTCTTTTTTCTATCTTTCGAATAGTATTATTCTATATATTTAATCAGACAAACACAAAAAATTGCAACATATCTATAATTTGATTTACAGAATTGTATCTGACTAATACAATAAAATTCCATAAGCAGATCAATTAACTAGGTATATTGCCCTAATTATGCAGATATTAGGTCGTTTATGATGCCGTTTACAAGCTAATAATGGTGTTAAGCAGCGATGTTAATACAAAAATGGTAGTAAATAGCCATAATTCATTAAATAAGCTCTAAACTACACTAATATTAGTTCTATTTAGCAGTTGAGTATATTATTAAATATCCCTAAAAATAGGTTGTTATTTAGATATTGTCAATAAAGTTGTATATTATAAATAAAATCTTATAGTCAATAACTAATATATTTAACTAGATAAATGTATTAAACCACTGTAATTAGATCAATTAACTAGGTATATTGCCCTAATTATGCAGATATTAGGTCATTTATGATGCCGTTTACAAGCTAATAATGGTGTTAAGCAGCGATGTTAATACAAAAATGGTAGTAAATAGCCATAATTCATTAAATAAGCTCTAAACTACACTAATATTAGTTCTATTTAGCAGTTTAATATATTATTAAATATCCCTAAAAATAGGTTGTTATTTAGATATTGTCAATAAAGTTGTATATTATTAAAATTATTAATGAAGAAGATTTATTATATAAGTGTGTGCACAATGTTTGTATACGTGTATTAACACACAAACATGTAATGTGTTATTTAGAGCTTTTTAAAGTTTTTTCCTCTGTTTTTATCTTTTTTTAATACAAAATAGATCATCAATTTATTAACGTATATTAAAAAACAATTATATATAAATATATAATTGAAAAAATATATTTGTTTATTTTGTAGACATAATGCGCGCATTATACACACGTGTATATGTAATGAATTGGAAAATCATAATACTAAAGCAATGTATATCGTGAATAAAGGTGTTTTAAGAGCATTTTTAGTTATTATAAAGAATATGTACTGAAATATAATTAAACTCCGTTAAAATAGGCTTAAAATGAACTACAGAGCATATTAGAGATGATGTTAAAGTGATATAAATGTTTCTAATGATCTAGAATTAGATTATTTAACCCACTATTTGTTAAGATATCAATCATAATAATATATACACTAGTGTATAAATCAATTTTTATCAATATTTTAATTAAATTTTAGACCTTTTAGACACCTCTTAATTATCTAAAAAAACACTATTTTCAACCAAATAGGGCTGAAAATAGCTAATTTTACCCATTAAAACAGGAACATTTTGATTTTAAATTAGAAAACTATACTAGTATACACTGATTAATTTAATACTATAGTATGCTTTTCTTACTCTAATTAAGCTTGGGGTTAAGAATATTATAAGTTTTTTTAGCTACACTATTATGGTTTGATATGCTGAAATGCATTCCATCGCCACCTTCGTCTAAACAAGGGGGATTAATATTTGTAATATCAATTAGTTGCATACCGTATTCATTGCTAAATTTCTTATAAATTTGTAGCACTTCTTCAATTTTAAAATCTATTGACTCATGAGGTGAAGGTGTCATTAAAATACAATGTTTTAAATTGTTTTCAGTAAAATTAACAAAAAAGTTTTTTAAACGACCATATATTTCGTCTACATCATCCATTTTTTCCTTAGTCGCCATTAGATCATTTGAACCTAATGCGATGATGATGTAATCAGCGTTCGGATGCTGGGACAGTGCTTTTGAAATTTGTTTTGATCCATCTAGACATTCAAAGTGACTTCGATATGGTTTACCAAAAAGTGCTCGACTATTTAAAGCATCAACATAAAGTTCAATCTTAAGACCATCTTCCATTAATATTTTTTTTAATATACCTCATCAACATTGTTTTTCATCGTAAAGGTCTTTTGTTGAATAATTATAAGCTGTAGTATTAGAATCTCCAAAAATTAAAATTTTCATAATTGTTGATACTCCTTATTCGATTTTCTTAAATAAAATATTTGCTTTTAATAATATTGCTAATAGGTTCAATAATTTGATTGCTCTTTTTGAAAGCTTCAATTGTATCAACGGCTTGCAATAATAGTTGTTCGCAAGATACAACTAATCCTTTTGCATAAACTAATTCATAAGGACCATAAAATTTAACAAAATTAGTTTGGAAGCGCAGATCAACAAACTTGGTTGCATTAGTTTTATTATTTTTCCATCTAAAAATATCATTTTTAAACGTATAAGGGTATGGTGTATTATCATTAAGCAAATTTGAATTAATCATTTCCTCGCATTTTAATTTAATTTGGGTAATAAATTTAGTTACTAAATCATTTATTTCATAGAAGTTCTGATAAAGTAAGGGAATTTCTAATAACCCGCTAATAATGCTAGCGGTATTAACTGATGTTTTGATTTTAGTAACATATTCATTATTAGCATCGATTGTACTTTCTAATTGATTACGTTGTTCTTGAATTTGTCTAATTAATTTATTGTAGTCACTAAAAGGCGCGTCCAAAAAATAACTTTTAGAAGATTCGACTAAATGATCGTCAAAATTATTCTTTGCCAATGTTATTTGATAATCTCAAAGTTTTACGTCTTTTACGATCGAATTAAAATTATCATAATACCAAGCAATATAGCCTTGTGCAGTTGCATACAAATTAACATACACTTGAACTATTTCATTACCGATAGGTAGTGACAAACCTGTCTTAATGATATTGAATAATTGTTCTAATAAATCTAAGTCATTGCCTGCTTTAGGACAAAGATGATCAAAACATTCGCTACTTTTTGTACACGCCACACCTTCGTATAAATAAGAAGATTCTAATTTACTGATTTCAAATTGACGTTTTATAGTACTTAATTGTTTTTTCATTTGTGATTCCTTTAGTTAATTAGGTTTGATGTAATCGTATCATATAATATTTTAATTTATAGTCCACTAAACAAATTTAAATGCTATTTTAAACATAAAATTTGTAATTCTCAGATCAAACATTAGTATGGCATAACATCACCCTAAAAAATAATTTTTCTAATTTATCAAATAGTTTTTTATTAATTGTGTATAATATATTAGTTTAATATATAGTATTGCAAGAAAAATACTACTAACAACGATAAATATTAGACACTCTTGCCTAAAGGCAAAACCCAAAAGAGGAGGACAATTATGGCAAAATATGAAATCATGCTTATTCTTAAAGGCGACTTAGATATAAAAGTTGCTGATGGCGTTGCCCAAGAACTTAAAAGCGTAATTAAAGCTAAAAAAATTGATGAAGTAAAACACGGAAGCAAAGATATGGCGTATGAAATTCAAAAAATGAGAAAAGGATTTTATTACCAATATAACTTTGAAACTGAAGAAATTGCTGGCATCGACGAATTTAGAAGACTTTGTGGGATTAATAAAAATGTTTTACGACATTTAATTATTAACCTTGAAAAAGATTATGGTTATAAAGCAACCATCAACCCTAAAAAAGTTGCTAAATCTAAATTGCGAAGCGTTCAATATGCTAAACATGCTGAAGAAGCTAAGAAGCGTGCAGAAGAACGTCAATTAGCTTATGAAGCAAGAAAAGCTGAAATGAAAGCTAATAAAGCACAACAACAACAATAGTGGTATAAAATATGAACCGCGTAAACTTAGCTGGATATTTAGCAAGTGACCCCGAAGCAAGGGTGACTTCTAATGGTAATCCGCAATCAAGAATTAGTATTGGAGTGAATGATTTAAGAAGTTGAGATACATCTTATTTTATACCATGTACAGCATGGCAACAAACCGCTACTTATATTAATAACAACCTTCACAAAGGAGACTTTGTAATTGTTGACGGACGATTAACTCGTCGTAACTATGTTAACAAAGAAGGCAAAACAATTTATGTTATGGAAGTTGTGATTGATTCATTAAAAAATTATGGATCGAAAAAACCATCAGTAAAGCCTGCGACAAAACCGCAAATGGTTTCGTTGGACGAATCATTAACTGATAACGTAGATGTTAATCTAAATGATGCTTTTAAAACATCAACTAGACCCAAAGTGGAAACTAACAAAGAAATAACAAGTTCATCAATCGATTGAGAAGATGATCTTGATGATTAAAGAAAGGATTTTTTATCATGGGAAATTACAATAATAAAAATCGTAAACCACGAAAGAAAATTTGTCATTTATGTGCAAAAGGAATTGAACACATCGATTACAAAGATACAGAATTATTACAAAGATATATGAATAACAATTGTAAAATTGTTGCACGTCGTGTAACTGGAAATTGTTCTAAACACCAAAAACGTATATCAAACTCAATTAAACGAGCTAGAATCGTCGCTTTATTACCATTTGTAAAAGAATAATTTAGCAAACTTTTAACTTATTAATTGAATTCAAATATTCAATTAGAAATAGGGGTGGCAAAATTGAAAGTCATATTACTACATGATGTAAAAAATTTAGGAAAAACTAATGACGTTTTAAAAGTCAAAGACGGTTATGCTAAAAATTATTTAATTAAAAATAAGCTAGCTGTTGTTTACACTAACGTTGCAAGTCAAAAACTTAATATTGATTTACATCTTCTAGATGAAGCTGAGCAAAAACGAAGAAAGCAAGCAACGCTTACTAAAAATGAACTCGAATCTCTAAAAATTAAACTAACCTTAAAGACTAATAAAGACCAAGTTTTTGGATCAATTAGTAATAAGGCAATCATGGAAGCTGTCAATGAATCTAAAAAAATAGTAACAAAACATATGTTTCATGAAGCTCACAAATTAGGTCTTGGATTTAGTAATGTTAAAATTGATATTTATAAAGATATTTTTGCAACCCTAAAAATTGAAGTGGTAGGGGTATAAAAATGAGTGGAAATACCCAGAATAACATTCATGTTATTGAAGAGAAAGTATTAGCAACAATGATGGGCGACAAACGCATTCTTGATGAAGTGTTTGCGCGTTTGGATATTCAGGACATTGATAATAGTCAAAATCGTACTATTTTTACTGTTATGCATAAATTATATGATGATAATAAACCAATTGATTTATTTACTGTCAGTAATTTTATGAAGAATAATCCCAATTATGATTTTAAGAATCATGATAGTTATTTGCAGAAAATACTAAACAAATTTACAACATCACACGATATTAATACACATATTGATATTTTAAAAAATTCGGCTATTACAAGACATTTAGCAATATTTGGTAATAAGCTAACTAGTTTAAATATGGATATTACTGATTTTGATGATCAGTTATGGAGTGTAGAAAAAGATTTTCTTGAATTAATTCATTCAAAGACATCTACGCAAATCAAAAGTAGTAAACAAGTTTCAGAAGAATATTTAACTAAGCTACAATATATTCAAGAACATCGTGGCAAAATGACTGGGACACCGTGTGGTTATCAATCAATAGATGATATTACTAATGGATTCCAGCCTGGAGATTTGATTATTTTAGCTGCAAGACCTAGTATTGGAAAAACGGCACTTTCACTTAATTTTTTACTAAACGCTAGTAAAACTTTAGAAAAAGATGAAGTTGTAGTTATCTTCTCATTAGAAATGGGTTGTGAACAACTTTTTCAGAGAATGGTTTCGTGTAAATCTGGTGTTAATTCAGATGCCTTAAGAAAAGGTGAATGAACTAGCGAAGAGGATTATGCGATTCACGAAGCAATTAGTCAATTAGGTGATTTAAATATTATGATTGATGATTCAAGTGATTTAAGTATTTTAGATGTTCAAACTAAATTGAAGCAATTATCTGCAACAAAGAAAATTAAATTAGTAGTAGTAGATTACCTTCAATTATTAAGAGGCTCAAAAAATAATACATCGCATGCTAATCGTCAGCAAGAAGTGGCACAAATTTCAAGGACTTTAAAAGCGATTGCCCGAGATATTGATACCCCAGTTATTGCAGTTGCGCAACTATCGCGGAAAATCGAAGAGCGTAAGGGTGACGACAAAAAACCAATGTTATCAGACTTAAGAGAGTCAGGAGCCATTGAACAGGATGCGGACTTAGTTACATTTATTAATTATGAACGTGGCGAAGTTGATAAAGATGGCGATAAAACTGCAACAAAATATAAAGATACAGTAGCAGTTGATTTTATTATTGCTAAGCACCGTAACGGTGCAACCGGTGAAATTTCATTATTATTTGAAAAATCAATCGGTAAATATAATGATATGTCACACAAATAAAAGAGGTAAATATGAAAAAACGTTCTCAAATTAAACTATTAGCACTAATAGCCGGATCACTTATTATGGTCGGTCCAATTTTAGCTTTAACATCATGTAGTTCAGCAGCGACGCCACATGGCCCAACTACTAATGTAAATGTTTCTAGTATTTATACCACACTAGGTGGAGACTATAATCAAAACGATGGAACCAATCATAGCATTATGTTAAAATATGGAGATGCTTCATCAAATGATGCAATTTCACGAGTAGAGATACCTAATACCCCTTCTAACATTCCTTATAGTTTGAGTGATGCTAATGCTAAATACACAGATAAGGATGCTAGTGAAGAAAGTATTAAACAAGCCGCTTTTTACTATAATGAATATTATATTAACGGGATGTTAACTCAATCGCTTTTATCAGCAGCTGCTAGTTTAGTAAATTTTGCAGCTCACAATTTAATCACTGATAGTATTATAGATAGCGGGAATCATGATTCTAATTGAGGTGATACAAATTGAACTCACACAGTTTATGATAGTTTAGTTGCAAGTAATAAAACTGTCAAACCTAAACAAAAAATAACTGAAATTAATAAACAAATGGGTCAACTTCGTGAATTCATGGCAGCTTGAGTTTTAGGTGCTGGTAGTGGAAGTAATACATATCATATATGACCTAAAAACGTTTCTTATACTTTAAGTTACAGAGGTTATGATAGTTTGGGTCATAAAACAGAAAATTTGCATGACCAAGCATTAGGTTTTGATCCAAAGACTAATCTTGATAAATTACGAAATTTAAATAACAATATTATTGTAAGTGATATTAGTATAGATTTTGCATGATATAAAACATCTAAAACAGGCGGATCATGAGTTGATAGTGGCAGCGAATTAAGTGCGCTTCAAAAACAAACTCATGATGCTGGCACATGATCTAGTTTAGATTATACTATTCCAGGGGATATAAAAAATCCAACCAAAGATAATCCTTGTGCTGGTACTGAAATAAAAATTAATCCAGATCACTTAGATTACCATATTAATATGGGCGATATGGAATTAACAACCGCTAAAACATATTATGCAAAAAAAGATGATCCTAAAAAAGACGATACTACAGATGTTTATTCTGGGTTATTAGAAATGACATCACCTTTAGTGGGTGACTCAGGACATTATAGTGTTGATTCATCCAAAGGTTCATTTCTTAAATTTAATGCTTTTGATCAAGGCGGAACAATAACTTTAAAACCTTCATTTGATGTTGATGCTTTTGATAAGACCAATAAATTAATAAATGCAACAACACTAACAACAGATTTAAAGGCGAATGATTGAGATTCAATTAAAGATAAAATATTAAAATATGTAGCTTTTACTGACACTGATACAATAGACCCTAAAACAAATCCTGATGGGCTTCCAGGACTTTATCAGATTTTATCTTTTGATAAAGCTGATAACGACGAACCTAAATAAAGGTTAATATTAGTATGAATTTTAATAATATTATAACTGATTGAAAAGGGGTTTTAGAATTGGAAACTAAACAACCATATTGAAACCAACTACAAGCAACAGTATCACAAGCATACGAAAAAAAAGATGTCTTTCCATTAGAAGAACATCTTTTTGCTGCTTTTAATTACTTTAATATTAGGGATTTAAAAGTGGTTATTTTAGGACAAGATCCATACCATAATTTTGATCAAGCTAATGGTTTAGCTTTTAGTGTTAATACAAAAAAACTTCCACCTTCCTTAAAAAATATTTTTAAGGAATTAAAAAATGATTTAGGTATTACAAGGGTTAACGGTGACCTTACTGATTGGGCGAAACAAGGTGTTTTATTACTTAACACTAGTTTGACTGTAATAGCACACGAACCACAAAGCCATAGTAAAATCGGTTGAACTAATTTTACCGACAATATAATTAGATATATAAATCTAAATTGTGAATCAATTATTTTTGTTTTGTGGGGGAATAGTGCTATTCAAAAAATCAAATTAATTGATGAAACAAAACATTATGTTTTAAAGAGTGCCCATCCTTCACCACTAAGTGCAAGAAAAGGATTTATAAATAATAATCATTTTAGTAAAATAAATAATATACTTAAAGATATAAGTAAATCTAGAATTGAATGATAGGAGGATAGTATGGATACAGTATTATTAATTAATAATGTCATTGACACTAATGCAGGGTTATCAGCACTTAATGTCGTCCTTATCTTTCTAGCGTTCGTTTTAGTTTTAGTTTTTGTAGCTTTTATTAAAAAGTTAATCTACCGTTTTAAATATAAAAAAAGATATTATATTATTCCTCGCGTTGGTGTTAAAGGGATTAGTAATATCGCCATGGTGATATCAATTTCAATCGCAGTTATTTTATTATTAACTGTTGTAACAGCGGGAATGGCTTCAGTTATTTTTCGTACATGAGCTGGAACACGGGTAACGCTAGAAGGTATTTTAATTAAAATAGGTGGTTTACTGTTTGGACCTATCATTGGTATTTTTATAGGGCTAATGACTGATTTATTAGCAGTGGCACTAACTGCTGGAGTATTTCATTATGGTTATCTATTTGCAGCAATGGCCTTTGGCTTAGTTGGTGGTGTAATTCGTAATATTATGACTTACAGTAATCAAAAGGATACTGTCTTTGCATTTTATTCGACAATCTTAACTGCCCTCGTCGGTATCGGAGTTTGTGTTTTCTTATTCTATTTAGGACCAAAGCCTAACTATAGTATTCCGATTTTTGGGAAAAATATTACTATACCACAAGCCGTTGTGATTGGTGTTGTTGCAGGTTTTGTTATTTTATCAATCGCCATTATTTGGGTATGCCTCTTTGTCCAGCGGTATCAGAATAAATTTATTTTGCCAAAAAAACGACAATTTAAAGAGAATCAAAAAGAATATGATTGATACCGCGTTTTCGCCCCGGTGTTAACAACCGTCATGATTACTGAGATTGCAATCAATGTTTTTATGATGCCGTCGTTTGATGCCTCCTTAACCGGACTGCAATATTCCCAATGAGTTAGTTTGAGAATTGCTGCTTTAATTCCAATGGTAATATTAAATATGCTAGTAATTTATCCAGTATTTAAAATTGTAGTGCCATTAGTTACTTATAATTATGAAGATGATTTGATAGAAGATTTAAATGTGCCGTTATACGTCAACTAAAAGGAGATAGTATGAAAATTAATCAAGAAAAAATAATGTTATATGCTAAGTCATTATTGTTTGAACCAAACAAAGATGAAATGCATCATTTGATAGAAGAGTTTGAAGATATTTTAGAACAAATGGAAATTGTTGATGAAATTGATACTAAAGGTGTAGCAATTTCTAGTTTTCCAAATTTAAACAATAAAACATATTTACGTGAAGATATTGTCATTGATGTTAAAAATAGCGAAGCAATGACTAGTAATGCAAATGATCAATATGATAATTATATTATGGTAGAACACAATGATAAATAGAACAATTAGAGAGCTTCATGAAGCATTATTAAATAAGCAAATAACATGCCTAGAACTTACTAAACAATGTATTAATAAATTAGCTAATACTAAAAAATACAATGCATGTATTTTTGATAATCAAAAAAAAGCATTAGAATTAGCTAAACAAATTGATGAAAAAAATGAAATAAAAAAAGAAGATTATCTTTTTGGAATTCCTTTTTCATTAAAAGATAATATTTCAACTAAAGGTATTGTTACAACTGGAGGTTCATTATTTTTAAAAAACTATGTCCCGCCGTTTAATGCTTTTGTGGCTGAATTATTATGTAATCAAAATGCTGTTTTATTAGCCAAGGCTAACCTTGATGAATTTGGTTTAGGTGGAACAGGAACTTTTTCAGCTTTTGGTGATGTAATCAATCCGCTTGATAAAACTTTAATTACTGGTGGTTCAAGTTCTGGTTCAGCCGTTATGGTGCAACAAGGGGTCGTTCCGTTTTCATTAGGCACCGATACTGGTGATTCAATCCGCAAACCAGCTAATTATTTAGGGATAGTAGGTTTTAAGCCATCGTATGGCTTAATATCTAGGTATGGGGTTTTTCCTTATTCACCTAGTTTGGATCACGTGGGGATGTTAACTAATGATGTGACTGATGTGGCAATTTTAATGGATTATTTAGCTAAAGTTGATTATCGCGACTTTACATCTATTAGTAACGATAGAAGTTATTACAATAATTTAAAACCAAATAAAAACTATAAAGTAGCTATTCTTAAAAACTTAGATAAATATATGACTCCAGCAGTTAAAAAAGAATTTGATAAAACAATTAAAATTTTAAAAAAAGAAGGGTTTAAATTTACAGAAATTGAGTTTAATGAAAAATTGCTACAGGCGATTGATCCGCTTTACAAAATAATTAGTTATGCTGAAGCAGCTAGTTGTTATGCCAATTTAACTGGGATTCCATTTGGTTTAAAAGCTGAAGGAAAAACATATTTGGATGTTGCTCACGAATCTCGTACCATGTATTTTGGGAAACAATTAAAACGTCGTTTTATTATTGGAGCTTATGCAACAAGTACAGAGAACTTCGAACGTTTATTCAATGAAGCCAAAAGAATTCGTACTTTGGTAAATCAAGAATCAACCAAGATTTATCAAAAATATGATTTTATTATGATGCCAGGCGCAAGTAATATCGCACCCAAGGTTAGTGATGTTAAAGTAAACAAGGCAACATTAAATATC
This sequence comes from Ureaplasma sp. Hg1, assembly GCA_021378535.1. Classification (GTDB taxonomy): domain Bacteria; phylum Bacillota_I; class Bacilli_A; order Mycoplasmatales; family Mycoplasmoidaceae; genus JAACJV01. Next base: position 28,907 of record JAACJV010000011.1, read on the forward strand.
TGTGATGATGCTTTACAAATGGCAAATTTTGGTGGGTTTCCATCAATCACCATCCCAATGGCAACAATCAGCAAACAACCAATTGGGCTTAATATATCTTCGTCATATAAAAATGATTTAGAAGTTTTAAATTGTGCATTAGCGATTGAGCAAATTTTAAAGTTAGAAGGTACTAATAATGGATAATTTTGAAGTTGTAATTGGAATTGAAGTACATACTGCTTTAAATACCAAAACTAAAATGTTTTCACCAGCATTAAATAGTCACACGTCTTATCGTAATAGCAATGTTAATGAAGTGGATTTAGCATTGCCTGGAAGTATGCCACAACCAAATAAGGCAGCAATTGATAAAGCTATTTTATTGGCAACAGCATTAGGAATGAAAATCAATATTGATAACATTCAATTTGATCGAAAAAATTATTTTTATATGGATTTACCAAAAGGTTTTCAAATCACACAACAACATTATCCAATCGGTCGTAATGGTTACTTAGATATTAACGTTGATAATGTTAAGAAGCGAATTGAAATTGAAAGAATTCATATTGAAGAAGATACAGCCAAACATATAGATATTGATGATAAAATTATGTTAGATTACAATCGTGCAGGTTCTCCTTTGATTGAAATCGTGACAGAGCCTGTGATTAGTTCAGCAGCTGAAGCAATGAACTATGTGGCAACATTGCGAAGGGTATTAAAATTTATTAATATTTCAGATGCAAAAATGGAAGAGGGTTCATTGCGAGCTGATGTTAATATTTCATTGCGTCTATATGGTCAAAAGGAATTAGGAACTAAAGTTGAAATAAAAAATATTAATTCAATTAGTAATATTTCAAAAGCAATTGCTTTTGAAATTAAACGTCAAACTGGATTACTATTAACCGGGCAACCTGTCATGCAAGAAACGCGGCGATTTAATGATCAAAAAGCAACAACCGATTTTATGCGAGCTAAAACTGATGCAGTTGATTATCGTTACATGACTGAGCCTAATATCGCTAGCATTAGTCTTCCTAAAACATATTTAAAAGAAGTTACTAAAACGATGCCGCAGCTACCTCAATCAATTAGTGAGCAATTATTAAAGCAAAAATTGGACATCAAAAATATTGAATTGCTATTAGACAATTACGAATTATATTTAATTTTTAATAAAATTAACGAGGTTGTTAAAGATGCACCATTAACTTTTAAATGAGTAGCTTTGGAATTAGTTGGTTTATTAAATAAGAAACAAATTAACATTAATACTTTATCACCAATTATTCTGGATAATATTAGTGCCATGATTAAACTTTTAATTAGCCAAGAAATTAATGGTAAGCAGGCTAAAACTATTTTAGAACAAATTATCATTAGTACAGATTCAGTAGACGAAATTATCAAAACATTCGGTTTCATTCAAATTAAGGATTCTAAAATTATCGGTGATATTTTAATTAAAGTAATAAATGATAATCCAAAAATGGTCGAACAATACCACGAACGTCCTGAACGAACTGAAAAGTTTTTTATGGGTATGGTAATGAAGCAAACGCATGGTCAAGCTAATCCAATTATAACTATTGAAGTTTTAAAAAAATTATTACAAAAATAAGTTAATTTCAAATAATAAATAAAACATTCGTATTGTAATAATTTACAGGCGAATGTTTTTATTAAAAGAGACTAATTTTATCTAAAATATTTATGTAAAAGTGATTATTTATAATTTAAATACACATAATTAAAATATCGAGCACCATAAATAATCACACGCTAATGAAATTTATAGTAGCATTTCTATATAATAAATCTAAAATATTTAATTACAAGTTGCTATAGGATTTTCCTTTAATGTGAGATTTATTGCAACAAAAGATAAACTTCTAACAATTAATATTACTAAAGTAGCAATGAAGCAAAATCAATGTGTAATGCTAATCATAGGCTTAAACGAAACTATGAATGGTGTAATATTATTTATAGTTTAATGATATTTTGATATTAGTTTAATCAATAATATTTTACTTTTTTATTTTAATGTTATTATAATATTAGAAAGTTAAGGAGACACTATGGGCAGAAGAAAAAAATCAGCAAATGTAGTAAAACCTCAAATTGCTAATGCAAGGGATATTGCTACAACCATCTTTAGTGATTTATATGAGGCGAGTCTTGTTGCAACCGAATGTCCGTATTGTGAGTCAATTAAGTTTGCACAATTAAAGGATAATCACAAACGTTTTAAATGTAAGACATGTAAGAAAAGCTTCAGCGCTAAAACCGGCACAATTTTTTTTAATAGTCGTTATACAAATGCTAGATGAACCCAGTTGTTAGAAGCGATGATTAAAGATTTAACCGCTGAACAAACTTCTAAAAAAATTGATACTTCAACAGCAATCGCTGAAATAAAATGAGATAAAATGTTTCATGCTGTTAATTGAGATCATTATAATGTTACAGTACGCGAAAAACCAAGTAAAAATATCTATGGAACTTTTGAGATTTCATTCTAAGTTCTAACTATTAAGATAAAGGAGAAAAAATGCAAGCTACAACTTTTCGGTGTGATTATCCCAAGGCCACCATTATTTATTTACACGGGTTTAAAATAAACCCACCAGCTTATTTAAAATTAGCCGAACAATTTCAAAACATGAATTATAACTTTGATGTGTTATGGTTCCCGGGCTATAATAATTCTGAAGCATTATCAAACAAGGAAACCACTTTATTGCAATATGCTAGTTTAGTTAATGATTATATTAATCATCAAAAACTAGCGAATGTTATTATTTTTGGACATTCAATGGGTGGGGCAATAGCAGCTTTAGTTAATACTTTTAATAATAAATATATTACTAAAACAATTTTAATTGATCCCTTTAATATTGTTTTCTATAAAAAAATGATAGTAAATTTAACTAACGATCAGGGCGAGTTAAATATTAAATTGCTAAATGATAAATATTATCACCAAGCAATTGCTGGTTTTAATTTAAGCGACGAAGAGAAAAAGACACATTATTTACCGCTATTAAACGATATGTTAAATGGTGAAACTTTAAATCATGTTGGTGCAGCCATTGCAAAATTGCAAAATACCACGGTTGTTTTTGGTTCTAACGATAAAGTGGTTTGACCACAGGATTCAATTGTTTATTTTAAATGGTTAAATCCAACCCTTAAATTTATTGAAATAGACAATGGCGGTCATATTCCCCATTTGTGTCAAACTGATGACTTCATTAAAAAGATTATATCTACTATTAAATAGTAAAATTATATACACAAATGATTGTATATGCGAATGTTTGCTTTTCTAGTAAACATCGGCTATAATGAATATTATTAGCAAATATTCTATATAAAATGAATTTTAACATTGTTAAGAAAATTGAAAATGTAAGAGGTGGATAATAATGGCAAACAAAAAAACAAACCCTATTAATTTAGATTATGAACAATTAGCAATTGATGGTCAGGAATCTAAGTGTGACAATACTAGTATAATTACAAAAGGTAGTAGTGAAGATGCAATTAGTATCGCTTTTTTAATTAACCAATTAATTAAACAACAACAAGAAAATAATGAACTTGAGTTTGATGACACATTGATTTATTAATAACATCTTGGTTATAACAATAAAATAATTGAATGTAGTTTAGGCTACATTCAATTATTTTATATATATTATTTAATATTAATTAGTTTGTTATTTGACCATTTTCGGGAATTGGTATATTTAAAGCGAATATCAAGGCTAATGCAACTAGCAACAATGTCATAATAAAATAGAAAAGAAATTTATTTCTTTCTCAGAAACGGCGAAACTCGCCAAGGTGAGCTAAAGTTAAATCAGATACACGATTACCTTTTGATCTTCAAGCTAAAACTGCACAAATAATTGCTAATGCGAAAAAAATTGCTGATAGTAAATACATGATTCAAATATTTTTACCTAATAATTCGCCTAAATTAGTGTTGTCTAATAAAATTATATTCATGTTTTTGCTCCGTTACTAAATTAATTTTATCAAAACATCTTAATTTGTAAATAACTTTAAGATGTTATTATTAATATATTAAATAGAAGGAGGGGTTATGAAACAACCTTTAGCAGATTTATTAAGACCAAAAACTATGACAGATGTTTTTGGTCAGCACCACCTTTTAAAAAAAGGTAGTTTAATTGCGCGAATGATTTTAAAAAACGA
>JAACJV010000012.1 GCA_021378535.1 Ureaplasma sp. Hg1
ATATTTACTATCATTCTTATTTGGTGTTATATCTGGTTTATCAACACTTTTTTTTATCCAAAATACTGGATTATATTCACCCGGGCTTTCGGGAGCACTTCAGGGAACAAGCCGGATTGTACGGGCTTCAATTTCAGATGAAGCAACCGCGACTACTGTTTATAATATAATGTTCTGGGGACTATATTTTGTGGCAAACATTCCGCTTTGTATTTTTGCTTATTACAAAGTTGGGAAGCATTTTGCAATTATGACAATGCTTCAAATTACGGGGTGCCAAATTACTGGTTTAGCAGTTAGTTTCATCCCAGGTGCAAGTGAAATTATGGTTTTTGGGAGCACCTTGATTGATCGAGGGACAGGTTACGACGATTTGATTAATAACGATATTCAATTATTAAGTTGATCTAATGCTGCCCAAGCGGCCAAGATTCCAAGCTTAATCGCTTACGGATTAGCAGCGTCGTTTACAGATGCTATTCCGATTGCCTTAAGTTACATTATTGGTGGTTCTTCGGGTGGAACAGATGTAATTTCATTTTATTATGCACGCAAGAAAAATAAACCAATAGGGGCAAGCCTAACATACTTAAACTCCTTAACATTAGTGTTTGGAATCGTTATTGGGTCATTCGGTGCGGCTAGCATGATTAACCCAAGCTACGCACAATTACCAAACTTCTTTAGCCCTAATATGGTGGTTTCAATTTTAATGACCATCTTAATGGGATTGATCTATAATCACTATTTTCCAAAACATAAGATTATCAAGGTCCAAGTTTATAGCGATAAGGTGCGTGAAATTAGGAATCATTTAGTGGATGAAAATTATAGTCATGCATTAACAATTAACAATACAATTGGGGGTTATAAATGAACCAGTAATCAAAACATTGATACTGTTTGTATGTATGTTGAATTGCCAGAATTAATTTATCAAATTAGGAAGATTGATGAAGATTGCTTGATTACAACACAACGAATAATAGATGTTGATGGTTATATGGCGGTCTCGCATTAAACGGAGTATTTATAGAATAATAAAAAAATAAAAACGTCAAAGTTTTTATTTTTTTATTAAAATGTTTAATAAATAACACAAATATTTTTTTTGATGTTATATTTATAGCATTATTTATTAAGCGAGCAAAGGTAATGGCAAAAAAGGATAAACCCAACAAGGAAACTACAAAACTTTTAAAAACTGAAAAGAAAACAATTAAACCTTTTTCATCAACACGAAGCGCCATTGCTAAAATTATTAACATTGACGGAGTTGGGGATGTTAATAAAGTTTTTCAAAATTCAGATGGTGAAACAGTTAGATTTCATTCTACAATAGTTAAATTTAGTCAACTATATAAAACTCAAAATAAGTGAATACGGTATTTATTAGCGGTTTCAATGGGTATAGTTGCTGGAATTTTTGCTTTATTTTTTATTCAAAACACAGGATTATATCAGCCTGGTCTTGGAGGTGCATTACAAGGAGTCGCTCGATTAGTTCAAACTGAAATGCTAGAATCAGGTAGCGCCGCTGGAATTTCGGAAACTGTTTATAATGTTCTTTTCTGAGGTTTATATTTAATTGCCAATATCCCTTTATGTATTTTTGCCTACTATAAAATTAACAAACAATTTGCTTATCTTACGATACTATTTATTATCGGCGCACAAGTCACCGGTTTCTTGTTATCAATGATTCCTAATATTGACGAACAAGTTATGTTAGGACAATGCGACCTTAGTCTTTTTAAAGGGACTTGAAATGAAAATAATGGGATGCCAAAACCTGAATGAAATTATATTGAGCAACACTACGATGTGTTGATTAGAAACAACATCCAAATGTTAGACTGAGGAAATCCGGCCCAAGCTGCAATGGTGCCGCAAATGTTTCTTTATGTAGTCATGGGAGCAATTGGTTTTGCGTTGCCTGTTTCATTATTATATATTGTTGGAGGTTCATCCGGTGGCGCTGATATTGTTTCCTTTTATTATGCTAAAAAGAAAAACAAACCGGTTGGGAATATCTTAACTTATTTGAATGTTGTAACTTTAATAATTGGGATTCTATTGGGTAGCTTCATTCCCGCGGGAATGATTAATGGTAAATATTTTGCAGCCAACTATTTATTTTCACCCAATATGATGTGTTCCCTCCTATTAAGTGCTTTGATGGGAATAATCTTTAATTTCTATTTCCCAAAACATAAAACTGTAAAAGTACAAATTTACAGTACTAAAGTAATGGAAATTAGAGATAACTTAATGGCTTTAAAATATAATCATGCTTTAACTATTAATAATTCAATTGGGGGATATTCTTTAAAGGAAAATAAAAACTTTTACACAATATGTATGTTCGTTGAATTGCCTGAGTTAATATATGCAATTAGGAAAATTGATAAAGATTGTTTAATCGTAACAACTAGAGTTATTGGGTTAGACGGATTTATGGCAGTTAGAAAGTAACGGGAGAAGATTATAAATGAAAGATAATTCTAATAAAAAAAATGATCAATCAAACAAGAAAATAGATGAGCAATTTTTTAGTAATGAATACATTGACCCAAGTAAAGACGTTGTAACGCACAAGGTTGATACTAAATCAGAGCAACATGATCACAACCAAACAAATAGCCATGAAAATAGCCATATAAATAGTAAGGAATTTGTTAAAAAAGCAATTAAAAATTTTAATAAAATTGAGGATCCTTACAAAGGTTGTGTATCTAGACAGGAATTCGACCGAGTTAGAAAGACATCCGGTTTATTAAGATTCAGTGGCCTGTATTCTGAAAAAAGAGTTTGAGTACGTTATTTAATTATTGCAATTGGTGCTCTTTTCTTTGGCTTCATTTCCTTAATATTTGTTAAGAACACAGGTTTATATTCCGCAGGTCTTGGAGGTATTTTTCAAGGATTAGCACGGTTTACGCAAACAGCTATGTTACAAGGTAATGATTCTATGAAGGCGGCAGCACCAGCTGTTTATAATGTTCTTTTCTGAGGATTGTATTTCCTTGCAAATATACCATTATGTATTTTTGCTTATTATCGAATTGATAAAAGGTTCGCTAAATTGTCTTTTCTTTATTTAGCTCTAAACAACCTTTTTGGGTTAGGTTTATCATTTATTCCTGGTTTAAATACTTTTAGTATTTTTGGAAACATTGAATCATTAAACCCAATTTTAACAGATAATTCAATAGTTTTGTTAGATTGAGATTTTGGTCAAAAAAGTGGTGGTGATTTAGCTCAAATTGTACCGTTGGTTTTTGCCTCAACCTTCTATTCAATAATAGGTATCGTATGATATGCAATTATGTATATTTCTGGTGGATCATCAGGCGGCGGTGATATCGTCGGAATGTGATATTCTAAGAAAAAGAAAAAATCATTAGGTTTTAGTTTAATGATTATTAATATGGTATGTATTTTTCTATCAGCAACCATTGGTAGTTTTGGATCCTCATGTTTAGTTGACGGTGTTCATGTGACGCGGCTGATATCACCTAATTTTTTATGTTCAATTGCTTCAGCTATCATGATTGGAATTGGTGTAAACACTTTATATCCTAGATATAAAATTATCCAAGTACATGTTTATACTTTGAAAGGGATGAAAATTAGGGATAATTTATTTAATAAAAAATATATTCATACTGTAACAATTCATAATGATATCGGGGGATATAGTTTAGACCCTGTACAACGGATTACAACCGTTTGTACTTACACAGAGTTACCAAGAGTTATAAGCGCAATTAGAGAGGCTGATCCAGATGGTATGATTATCACAATGAAAGTCAGGGACTTTGATGGATATATTAAAATAGAGAAATAATAAACTAACTATTTCACACTACTATTAAAAAACTAGATATATCAATATCTAGTTTTTTAATAGTTCTTTTTTAAATTAGTAGAATTTGTTGAACTCCGATTAAGTTCAACAAAACGATTATATAGTAGACCTAATTATATTTAGGTCTAGTGTTACGCCATTCCATATAAAGCATTGATTAAAAAATATAATCTGCGATTAAAAGATTATATTTAGTATTCTAATATTCACTAAATTAGATAGATATTAATTGTTTTACTATTCAATAATACCAAAGTCCCTTGCGTTCCGATATTTACCATTACTATCGATTCCAAACCCTGCAACCCAAGCATTAGGAATGTCGAAAATTGTTCAATTTACCTTTACATCAACGCTCCGAGCACTACTGTCTTTTTTAAAAAGGACACAAATTTTAACATCTTTAGCGCCAAGCTTTAATAAGTAATTTTTAAACATAGCTAAAGTTTGTCCAGTATCTATCATGTCCTCTAATATCAATATTGTTTTATCTTTAACCATTGACATATCTACAGCTAATAAAATTTTTGGTTCATTATTACTTTTGCGATTGTTACCATAGCTAGTTATTTTAGTTGCACGTAAACTTAAATCAAAATCTAACATCGGTAGTATTTGACCACAGAATACAATAGATCCGTCTAAGATAGGAACGACTAGAACTTCGCCTTTGTCCTTATAATAATTGTTCAATTTTTTTGCTGTTGTTTTGATTCCGCTTAATATTTCATCATAAGTAAATAAAATTTCTTTAAAGACTAGTTTTTCCATTGAATACCCTTTCATAAATATCATCGACATAACGACAATGATATTTATAATCAAATAATTTATCTAGTTCGTCTTTAGAGATATAGTCCATTATTTTAGAATCCTTTATATTGGATTCAAAGGGTTGCTTTGAATTTCATGTTTTCATAGCAACAGCTTGAATTAAGTCATATGCTTTTTCACGTTCTAGACCTTTAGTATTAATTAAATACAAAAGAACTGTTTGAGAAAATATTAATCCGTTAGTTATTTTAATGTTGTCATTCATTTTAGTTTCATTAACAATTAAGTTCGACATTATATTATTAAACCGTCGTAGCATATAAACGATTGTGATAGTGCCATCAAGGAAAACTATTCTTTCATTTGACGAATGACTAATATCACGTTCATGTCAAAGGTTGATATTCATATTAATGGTAGTACTATAGCCTTGCAACAATCTACTCATGCCACAAATATTTTCACAACCGATTGGGTTTTTCTTATGGGGCATTGCTGAGCTACCCTTTTGATTTTTAGAAAAACCTTCTTGAACTTCATTAACTTCGGTCCGCATTAAATGGCGAATCTCGGTAGCAAAATGCTCAAGTGAAGCTCCGATTAATGCTATTACATTAAAATAATTAGCATGATTATCACGTTGTCACACTTGGGTTGAAATAGCAGCTGAATTTAGATTTAATTTTTTTGCCACATAATCTTGGATGAAACAGCCAGTATTAGCGAATGTTCCGACTGCTCCACTTATTTTTATTGTTTCCACGTCTTCACAAGCGTCATTGAAGCGCTTTAGTTGTCGTTCTAGTTCGTTATATCATAAGGTTAATTTTAATCCGAACGTTGTGATTTCTGCATGGATTCCATGCGTTCGACCGATTTGATATGTGTTTTTATATTTCATTGCTAACGTTTTTAAAGTTAGCATTAAGTTAACAATGTCATCTCTAATAATATTGTTGACTTGTTTAAAAGCCATTGCATTAGCAGTGTCAACAATATCAGTAGAAGTCAAACCATAATGAATTCATTTTTTAGCTGGCGTTTTAGTTGCTTTACTAATAGCTCTTGTGAAGGCTACAACATCATGTTTAGTTTCTTTTTCAATTTCTAATATATCTTTTAATTTAAATGTTGCTTGTTTTTTTAATTCAATGATATCATTCTCTGGAATGACACCTTCTTGATTTCACGCTTCACAAACTAATAATTCAATTTTTAATCAATTATTAAATTTACTTTCATCAGATCATATCGCTTCAATTACTGGAATATTATATCTTTTAATCATTTAGTTACCTACTTTAATTGTGCTTGTTCGATCTGGTCCAACTGAAAAAAACTTAATTTTTAGTTTGGTATGCTCTTCGATATAGTTAAGGTAATTTTTACAGTTTTGAGGTAGCGCTTTAAAACTTTTAAGATTGCTAATATCTTCACTTCATCCAGGTAATGTTTCATAGATAGGAACAACTCGAGCATATTCACCTGCGTCTGCTGGGATTTCACTGATCCGTTTTCCGTCTAATTCATAGCCAACACAAGCTTTAATTTCTTTTAAACCACTTAATACATCTAACAATGTAATTGCTAAGTCAGTTGCACCTGTGACATTAATTGCATGTTCTAATGCAACGAAATCAATTCAGCCAATTCTTCTTGGTCGTTTAGTGACAGTTCCAAATTCATGTCCTATTTCTCGAATCCGTTTACCTATTTTATCATTCATCTCTGTAGCAAAAGGGCCTTCACCAACTCGCGATGTGTAAGCTTTAACAATTCCTAGAATGCCATTAATTTTAGTGGCTCCTAGCCCAGATCCAGCTGCCATTCCACTAGCAACATTAGATGATGTAACATATGGGTAAGTTCCATGATCTATATCTAATAGAACACCTTGAGCGCCTTCTAATAAAATTTTTTCATTATTATTATAAGCATCATTTAATAGTTTCGATGTATTGCATACAAAAGGTTTAATTTGTTTAGCTAAATCAAAATATTCTGTTGCAATTGCTTTAGCGTCTAAAGCATCATATTCGTTTGAAGTAAGAAATTTATTCTTAGCAACTAAGATATTACGTAGCTTTATTAGTAATGTATCGTAATTGTATAAATCACTTATACGAATTCCATTTCGTGCAACTTTATCTTGGTAGGTTGGACCGATACCCTTATTAGTTGTTCCAATTTTAGCATCACCTCGTAACTTTTCATTTATTTTATCAACAATGCGATTGTAATCAAATATAACATGAGCCCGATTGGAAATATAAAGGTTATTGGCACTAAAACCCGCTTGTTCTAAATATTTGATTTCCTTTAAAAGAGTTTTAATGTTAATAACAACACCGTTCCCAATAACTATTTTCTTATTTTGTTTAAAAATACCAGAAGGGATTAAGCGTAAGCTAAAACTTTTATGATCAAAAACTATCGTATGGCCAGCATTATCGCCACCTTGATAACGTACAATGTAATCATAATCTTCTGCTAAGATATCAGTAAATTTACCTTTACCTTCATCGCCATATTGTAAACCTATAATGGTTAATGTTTGATAGTTCATTTTTATATCCTATTCCTTAATATATAACTAAAAAATTATATCATTAGATATAATTTTTTAGTACAAAGTGAATTATATTTATAGTTGGATTTCATTTTCTACTACATTTTAAAATAACTATCTTTAGAATTTACATAAAATAATCGACAATCCAATAAAGAATAATATTACTGACCCTTCTCTAGTTTAGTCGCTAATACTTATTTAATATCATTCTGTATTTTCCTATTGTGAGTTGATGTTGAATAATAACTATCAATTTAAATATTGATAGTTATCTGACTTAATTACATTTAGATAAGGTAGATTAATATAAGCTAAAAATCTTTATTAACGTCTTCTAAAACTACTATATAATAATGGTTACTAATTTAATATTTTTTGAACTTATTGATACACGATTACTATTTAATTACTTTTGTGTTTTCTCCTTAAATACAAATTTTATAATATCCTTATTTAATTAGTTAGTTTATGATAGAATTTAACTAATTAAATAGGGGGACTATAATGAGGGGATATTGTGCAAATTGTGGAAGAGAAGTTGATTCTCAACTAACCGGAGGGCAAGTTACTTCAGCTGTACTTCTATTTCTATTGTTACTTATTGGATTATTAATATGGATACCAGTGCATGCTAGAAAATGTCCTTTTTGTAAATCCGAAATATGTAAATTAGGGAATAAACCCATTTAATAGTAAATAACGAAATAATTATCTATGATCACTCATAGATTTTTTTATTCCTTAATTCACCTTAATTTATAGTTTCTTTATATTTCACAACAAGCATTATAGTTATTAGTAATAATTGTATTAACTTGAATTAAAAGCATTATCATATTTTAATCAGTAATTACTATATATAAATAGGTTATTAACAATAGTTGGTATTTTATTGAAGTTAATATAAAAGGTTACTATTCCAATAGACCCCAACATTAGTACGTTTTGGTAATCAATAATTTTATATTCATAATATGATTTTTTTCAATCCTAGGGTATTGGTATTTCAAGATTAATAAATCTATAAAAATTGAAATTTTATTTTTTGATATGGCATTATTTTAAAACTATTTTTAATAAATTATTTTATCTAATTTTCTAAGATGAAAAGTAATTTATCTCTATAATAGGTTGTAATATGTATGGATAGGTAGTAAAATTTATATAGATGTATAATGTTATACTTTAATTTTAATATTATTTAATATAAGTTTTATGAGCAAATTTATACTATTTAAAATTAAAGTTTTCCATCATACATTAATATTTGAAAGGAGTTATATATAATGATATATTATTTAAAATTTGAAAGGAGCAAACTATGTTTGGAGATAATTTAAAAAAAGTATGAAACAATAGAAAATTTGTTGATGCTGAAAATAATCGTAAATCGTACGGTTTACTATTATGGGGATTAGTCCTTTTTGGCTATTTCTTATTCGTTTTTGAATGAGTAATGATGAACAAGCTAGCAGGATCTGTTGGTGGAATAGGATGAATGGATAGTTTCTTTACTGTAAAACCAGAAAGTACTACAACACAAGCTGTTAACTATTCGATAACCGCTATGCGTGGTCTTGGATCAATTGGTGCAGGATTCGTTTTAGCGAAAGTAGGTCATAAATATGCAGTTATTATTGCAATGATATTACTTTCCTTCGGTTTAGTTGGAGTATGGATGCCTAATTATGCATCATTTATTGTTTTTAGAATGATTATGGCTGTTGGTGGAACTGTATTAATTACATATACACAACCAATTATTGCTAGATTCTTTGAACCTAAAGAAAAAACTTATTTATCAAGAATTAATTCGTTAGGATTTAATTTGGGTGCAGCAATCCCATTAATTCTTTGATGTATACCGTCAGTTTCAAAATATTTGACTACAAACTGACAAGTATTCTCTTCAATCGTTGCTGCAATACCTTTAGCTTTATTAATTTTCTATTTTTTATTCGCTAAAGATATTGAAATTAAAAAATCAGCTAAATTCGACAATTTTGTTGAAGGTGATGATGGCTTAAAAAAAGCAACATGATTGAATGTTGGAATGGATTTAGATACTTGAAAATATGTATTATTTTTCGGTGGATGATTAATCGCTGCTGTTAGTGTAATTTTAGTTACACCAGGTAGTTTCAAGCAATTACATAATCATAATTTTGATACACCTTATCAATCATGAGAATTATTGCTACCAATTGTATTATTCTTATTATCGTTCATCCCAGCAATCTGATTGGTTGGATGAATATCTAAGACTAACATTGATAGAAGATATTACATCGCAGGATGAACCTTCTTTGCATTAGTTTGTATTACTTGTGCTTATTTATGTACTGCATATACAAAAACATGTGCTGGAACTAGTATCTTCATGTTCTTAGCTGGTTTAGGTATTTGAGGTATTCAAGGACCAACATTAAACTTACCACACGAACAAGTGACAAACTCACCACAACGTGTTGCGATAGTTATTGGTTTTATTTGAGGAGCTGGATACTTAATGTATACTATTGCTAATGTTATTGAAGCTGAAGTTTTTGATGCTTTTAATGTTAAAGCTAGTTCATCAGCTGGGGCTATAAGCAATGCAGCTTGAACTGAATTTGGAGTGTTTATGCTTATGGCACTAATAATGCCTATCTTTGCATTAACTATGCCTAAGACAAAAGATATTCCAATTACTAAAATTTTCAAAAAAGAAAGTAGAGCAGCAGGTGCAGTAGCTTAGGAGTTTATTATGGGAAAAATTAATAAAGAAAAAGAAGTCGTTGTTATCGGCTCAGGATTTGTAGGAACATCATTTATTCATAATTGTGTTAGCAGAAATATTGCAAGACATTATGGAATAATTGATATCGACAAAGAAAAAGCATATGGTAACGTAATGGATTTTGAAGATGCTATTGCTACTAATGAATACCAAATCGATTTCAAAGAATATAATTATTCTAATTTAAAAGATGTTGATTTAATTGTTATTACGGCAGGTTTTAATCAAAAAGTAGGTCAAACTAGATTAGATCTATTAGAAAAAAACGTTAGTATTATAGCTGACATTGCTAAACAAGTAAAAAAATCTGGATTTTCAGGTATATCAATAATGGCAACAAATCCTGTTGACATAATGACACAAATATATCAAGAAGTAACCGGATTTGATTCTAGTAAAGTAATTGATTCAGGAACATCATTAGACTCAGCAAGATTGCAATATTATATCGCAGAAAAATGTAAAGTTTCTCTTCGCGATGTATCAGCTTATGTTGTTGGAGAACATGGTGATTCGTCAGTTTCTGTATTATCATCTGCAACTATCTCTGGAGTTAAATGAAATAGTTGAAGTGAAGAACACAAGAAATATATAACTGATACCGATGCTGTTAGCACGCTAGTAAGACAAAGAGCTGGCGAAATCTACAAAAGAAAAAAACTAACTAATTTTGGAATAGGTTCATCATTAGCTGAATTAGCATTTGATATTTTAAATGATCAAAAAAGAATTCACTCTGTTGGAGTTAAACTAAAAGGTCAATATGGTTTTAAAGGATACTACTTTGGTACTCCTGCACTAATTGGTGCTGGTGGTATAGAAAAAATACTAGAAGTAGACCTTGATAATCACGAAACTGAATTAGTGAAAAAATCTTTTGAAGTTGTTGTGAAATCTGTTGAATCTGCAAGAAAATTCATAAAATAAGATTGAAGAATAACAAAAAAATAAAAAGAGAGACTGTAAAAAGTCTTTCTTTTTTGATGTCTATTTTTTTAATTTATCTTTCTCAGCCTCTAATTCTAATACCATATCGCGTAAATCTGCAGCCCTTCGATAATCTTGTGTTTTGGCAGCTTGGAGCATATCCTTTTTTAATGAACGGATGGTGTCGTTTAAAAGTTTTTTACTTTTATTCGCACGACTAAGATAGACAGCAACATCTCGAACTGAGTCGTGGCCTTGGATATCTTGTCTAATAGCTTTTACAATTGTTGTAGGGGTTATATTATGATCTTTGTTATATTGAATTTGGATGTCCCGACGTCGTTGTGTCTCATCAATTGCAGTTTGCATTGCCTTAGTAATTGAATCACCATACATAATGACTCTACCATTAACATTTCGTGCTGCTCTCCCGATTGTTTGAATTAAAGATTTATCACTTCTAAAAAATCCAGGCTTATCAGCATCAAAAATAGCTATCAATGAAACTTCAGGAACATCTAAACCTTCTCTTAATAAATTGATTCCAATAATGCAATCATAGATTCCTCTTCTTAAATCATTAATAATTTTAGAACGTTCTAATGTTTTTAACTCACTATGAAGGTATGCGACCTTAAATTTTCGATTTTTCAAGTAACCTGCTAACTCTTCAGCCATTCTAATGGTAAGAACCGTTACAAACGTTTTAGCGTTTGCGTTGACTTGCTTTTTAAGTTCTACAATTAAATCATCAATTTGATTTTTAGTAGGTCGGATTTCGATGACAGGGTCAAGTAATCCTGTCGGACGAACAATTTGTTGTACAACAATGTTGTTTGCTTTATTGATTTCTCATTCATTGGGAGTAGCTGAAACCATAATTGCTTTATCTATTTTTGATTCAAATTCCTCAAAGTTAAGAGGTCTATTATCTAAGGCAGATGGTAATCTAAAACCATAGTCAACAAGTGTTTGTTTACGCGAACGGTCTGTGTGATACATTCCTCTAATTTGCGGGATTGACATATGTGATTCATCCATTACAATTAATCATTTGTCTTCCAAATTGAAATAGTCGAAAAGTGTATAAGGAGTACTTCCTGCAGGTCTTAGTTCTAAATGTCTAGCGTAATTTTCTATTCCTGAACATACTCCAAATTCCTTAAGGGCTTCCATATCATATCGGGTTCGTTGATCAATTCGTTGAGCTTCGATTAATTTATTTTCTTTATTAAAAAAGGCAATTCTTGTTTTTAATTCTTCAGTGATGAGTTTTGTTGATTCGTCTAAACGATCTCGATTCATAATATACTCATCAGCCGGTGCAACTACAAAAGTTTCTCATCTTTGAGTAACGGTACCTGTTAATGCGTCCATGCAATCAATTGATTCAACTTCGTCACCATAAAGCGATACTCTAATAGTATATTGATCAGTATACCCTGGTGCAATTTCAAGGACATCACCTTTAATACGAAAAGTTCCAGGTTTTAAATCAATTTGATTACGCTGATAATTCAAACGAATTAAGCCTTCTTTAATTTGCTTAAGCGTTTTAGTTTTTCCTTTTGATAAAATTAAACGATACTTTTCAAAATCTTCAGGAGCAACTGAAGCATAAATTGCAGCAACCGAAGCGACAACAATAACGTCATTACGATTAGCCAAAGAATTAATTGTAGATAAACGTAACATTTCAATTTCCTGATTTGTTTGAGCTGTTTTTTCAATGTATGTATCAGTTCTAGGCATATAAGCTTCTGGTTGATAAAAATCAAAATAAGAAACATAATATTCAACACGATTGTTAGGGAATAATTCTTTTAATTCAACATATAATTGTCCAGCTAATGTCTTGTTATGTGCCATTACTAGCGTTTTTCTTTGAGTTTGTTGAATCACATTTGCTATTGTAAAGGTTTTACCAGTTCCGGTGGCACCCAATAAAACTTGAATTTTTTTATCTTCTTTAATACCTTGCATTAATTCCTTGATAGCCTGTGGTTGATCCCCTTTAGGAACCATTTCTGTTACCATCTCAAATTGATGTCTTTCCATTATATTGTCCACCTTTTTAGATTTTTATTATTAATAGCAAATGAATTATAATTAATTATAAACATACTAAATGTGTTGTATGGTGTAATATCATTATCAATTATTTAATTTTTAAAAAATAACTTCAACTAAATAAAATTAGTTAGAAGTTATTAATTATTAAAATTTTATTTTACGCTTGTTATTAAGTGCTTGCTTTAATGTTTCATCATCGGCATAATCCACATTAGAATTCATTGGTAAACCAAATCCGATACGAAACACATTAACTTTTGTTGGTTTCAAAAGATTATAAATATATTCAGCTGTCATTTCACCATCATGTGTATAATTGGTAGCAATTATAACTTCTTGAATATTTTGTTTTTCTACTCGCTTTAACAGACTATCTAAATTAGTATGTTGAACTAAAACATTTTTACGAATTGATAATTCGCCATGCGTTACATGGTATAAACCATCAAACAAATTACTTGATTCAAAGCGATCTAAATCTTCTGATGTAGCAACGACACAAATTTTTGTTTTATCGCGATCAGGATTAATACAAATTGAACATATGTCATCGCTCGATATATTTCCGCATTCTTTACATAATTTTATCTTCTCTTTAGCATCAACTAAACGTTTTGCAAAATTATCAACGTACTTTTTATCTTGATTTACAATATGATAAGCTCATTTTTTAGCATTTTTGCTACCAACGCCTGGTAATGATTTAAAAGCATCAACAAGATGTTCAAATTCACTTGGTTTTATCATTAGTCTAGAACATACCTGCAGTTGCTGGACCAGCAATTTTTTGACTTAATTCATTTTTTCCGCTTGTTGTTTCACTAACTGCTTGATTAATAGCAGTTTGAATAACATCTTGCAAGGTATCTATATCGTCAGGATCAACAACATCTTTATTGATTACAATGTCTTTGATTTCTAAACTTCCCATAATTTTAATTTGAACTAATCCTTTATAATCAAATTCAAATTCTTGTGAATCGTATTCACCTAATTTTTTTTGCATAGATTTTTGAATTTTTTGGGCTTCCGCCATTAATTTTTGAATATTCATTAAATATCACTCCTATTTTTCAATTACTACATTATCGCCTAGAATTTCTAAAACCTTTTGTTTGCTATGGTTAGTTTCTTCCAATAATGCTTTTATATCATTAATTCTAACATCACTACGTGATTTGTTAGAACTTAATTCTTTTTTATAAATTTTAGTTAACTCACGAGCTTCTTTTTTAGTAACGCCTATAACATTTTGAATATAACCAAATTCCTTTTTAAAAAAGACTATGAATTCTTTTTTCATGGAACAACTATTAAAACGTCTTACAGTAATTTCCGTTTCAAAAAGTAAAACGGATCCATTTTTACTTGCAACAAGGAATTTCGTAGCTTCCGATAACGTACCCGCAACAATCGGTAAAACAACTGCTGATTCTTGAATTTCATCTAAGGTATTGTTAAGTGATGCTTTAATATCATTATCATTATTATGAGCAATAGCAAGAAATTCATCGCGGCAATCCTTTGGTTCAAACTTAACCATTTGTGTAGCTTTAATATTTATTGGTGCATCATCTTGTTCTAGGAAAGCTGTAATTTCTTTCGGAATAACATTAGGTTCGTCATTTGTAACAACTATTGCTGGAGTCTTTCGTGTTCTTGTTGTAAACATGTTTACAGAGAAATGTGGGCGTTCCATTACTTTATTATACTTTGCCGGCTTTTGTACAACAGGTTGACTAATAGTCACATTATCTTGAGTAGTGTTAATTTGCGGATGAACACTAGCGTTAATATAACGATAATTAATTGATTTAAGACTTAGTAATTCAAAATAAAACCTAGTATCATTAGAAAACCTAATTTTATTCAAACCTTCACTTCAAATTTCAATTAAATGCAAAGCCTGAATGGGATTAATTAAAATTTGTAATATATCTTTTTCACTAGTCCATTTTAAAAGTTTGATATTTTTAGTTTCACTATAAATTACCTTATCCATCAAAATTCCAATTAAATCCTTTGCTAAAATTTCGAAATTAGCACCTTGCGATTCATAATTATTAATTTGTTCAATAACATAATCACTCTTTTTGCCAACTAAAGCATTTAAAAATTTTATTTTATTTACTATATCAATAAGTCCAAAAACTAGATTAATAGAGCCAATATCTATTTTATTAGCACTGAAGACACTCATTTGATCTAAAATACTTAGTGCATCTCGTCCAGCCCCATCGGCTAATTCTACAATCTTATCAAGAGCGTCTAAGTCGATACTTATTTTTTCTTTTTGAGCACAGCTTTGAATCATTTTTTTAAGGTCTTTAGGTGACAACTTACTAAAATCGTAACGTTGGCAACGGCTTACGATGGTAATAGGTATTTTATGAAATTCTGTTGTAGCAAAGACAAAAACAACGTGCTTAGGTGGTTCTTCAATTGTTTTTAATAATGCATTTCATGAACTTGTCGAAAGCATATGCGCTTCATCAATAATATAGATTTTATAATTTAACATTGAAGGTAAATAAGGCACAGTATCAATAATGTTACGCACTTCAGCGACCCCACTATTACTTGCGGCATCTAGTTCAATAATATCTAGTGTCTCGTTATTATTGATAGATAAACAGCTTTTACATTTATTACAAGCATCACCTTTTTTAGGAGATTCACAATTAATTGCTTTAGCAAATATTTTAGCTATTGAAGTTTTTCCAATGCCGCGAGGTCCACTAAAAATATAAGCATGATTAATATTGCCTCTTTCAATAGAGTTCAATAGAGTTTGTACAACATGTTCTTGTCCGTATAGTTCCTTAAAATTATTGGGTCTATATTTTCGATAAAGTGCTTTTTGAGACATTGTTATTAATCCTTAAATTTATATTTGTTATATATATTATATATGATATAAAATATTATCTACTTTTTTATTATTCTTTACAATCATTTAAAATAAATTTCTGTCCTTCTATAAAGTTTAGGAATCATTATTATAAAAGATAGTGTATTGTTTCACTTATATTCATAGGTTATTTTCAAAATTATAATTTTTAAAAAACAAGTAAATTAGTGGACGTAATAATAATTTTAAGGTTTAATCAACTCGGTACATTAATCATACTTTATTAAGTATTTATTTTTATTGAACTTAGGTTTATTAATATATATGATTAATATATTAATTTACAACATACATTAGGAGGTGCAATATGCATTCTATTGAAAAATTATTAATAGCTAAAAAGCAGCTACAAACTTATATTAACGAACAAGATAATCTAGATCTTGAAGTTATTCAAAAGTATAAAGCAGAAGTTAAAAGCATTGAAAAAATTGCTGAAAAGGATTTGGAAAGACTAGCTAGCGTTGGTAAATTTGAACCATCATTTTTTAATGATAATGGTAAATTCATTTATCGAATTAACGGGTTTGAAGTATCTAAGCAAGAATATCATAACTTTTGACAAGCAGCACAACAACATAGTAAAAATTCTGAAAATCGTTTCTTTGATTTAATAAGTTGAAGTGATGAAAAATTAGAAGAAGAATAAAAACTCATTCCTATAAATTAAATTTTATGGAAAAAATAACTTAAAAGTCTAGCCGCAGCTAGACTTTTTTCATTGCTTAATAAATAAAAAATTAGATTCTATATTAAATTATTTTTATTCTCAATTTAATATTAACCATTTATTTAAAGGTTATTTACTTCTGTTAGATTAATTCATTAGTAACATTTTTTTCGTTCTATGGAATTTAAATTTTATTATAAGATATAATAAAATCATGAACATTAATAGCATTACCATTCTTGTAGCTGTTCTAATTGGATTAACTGTTGTTATAGTTAGTTTTATTATTTTTTACAGCAGATTAAAGAAAACCAAGTTTGTCTTTAACGAAAAACCAACGATGAAAAAACGTAATTATTATCAAATCATTAGTTTAGCAAGAATGCTAAACATTTTTCAATGATGCCAAGAAAATAATTTGCAGCATCATTTTAATTTTATAATGGTTGAATTAAGTGGCCGCAAGGATATAAAAGAAATTCCCGAATATTTGTCTTGACTACAAAATTATAATCATAAAAAATTAACACGAAAACAAATTTTAAAATATTCTTTACAATTATATAAAGATTTAGAAAAACGTTTAACTATTTTTGAGAAATTATTAAATGATATGATTGAAACAGCTCAAAAAAATAATCAAAATAACGATGAAACCAATAATCTACGTGATTGTATTACAGAAGCTAAGAAAAAAATAAAAATAATATTACGCTCTCCAAAAAAGAGGGCAATTAAGGATCAACTTTGAGATATTGATCATAATGTTATAAGTTTATTTAGTCTAATCTCACGAGATCACCCATATTTTCTTAAAATTGAGATCGAGATTGTATTTGTACATATTATTATGGAGATGCTAATTCAAATTTATTAAACTTAATTTTAAGCAACAATTGAAGCTGATTTTAGTTTCTTAGTTTTCTTTTCATCAGACTTATCTAATTTTTCATCAGTTTGAATTTTAGCAGTTTTCCTTTTTAAACCGAATCGTTTAGTAGGTATTAATTTAATAGTCTTTGCTTTAGCTTCCACATCAAGTTGTTTAGTGGGGTGCAGCTTTGCAGTCTTTGCTTTAGCTTCCACATTAAGTGGCTTAGTAGGTATTAATTTAACAGTTTTTGCTTTAGCTTCCACATCAAGTTGTTTAGTAGGGTGTAGTTTTACTGTTTTTGCTTTAGCTTCCACGTCTAGTTGTTTAGTAGGGTGCAGCTTTACAGTCTTCGCTTTAGCTTCCACATTAAGTGGCTTAGTAGGTATTAATTTAACAGTCTTAGCTTTAGCTTCCACATCAAGTTGTTTAGTAGGGTGTAGTTTTACTGTTTTTGCTTTAGCTTCCACGTCTAGTTGTTTAGTAGGGTGCAGCTTTACAGCCTTCGCTTTAGCTTCCACATTAAGTGGCTTAGTAGGTATTAATTTAATAGTCTTTGCTTTAGCTTCCACATCTAGTTGTTTAGTTTTGCGCAATTTACTTGTTTTAGCAATAGTTGTAGTATTTGTGTTACTTTCATCGTCAGTAATATTTTTTACTTTTTGTTTTTTATCGTCTAAAAAAATTTTACTATTGGTTTTTTCAATTGATTTTATTAGGTCCTTTTGTTTGGTGTTAAGAATACGTAATTTATCCTTCTCGATTTCAAACCTATTTGATTTAACAACTGCCACCTTTTTATAATATAAAACATTTGAATTCAACTCTGGAAGTAAATCATTTATTTTATCTACTTTTTTTTGTCGTCATCATGAGTCACTTTTTGATTCAGTTGTTTTTAAACTTTCTTTTTGAGTTTTAAAAAATTTTTTAGAATCAACAACCCGTTCCTTATATTCCTTAGAATCGTGAGCAATTAAATCAATATTTTTTTCAAGTTTGATTATTTCCTTTTTGTTAGCATTAAAGCGTAATAATTGTTTAAATCAAATTGGATCTGGAATTTCTACTAGATTTACTCTAAATTGTTTTCTTAATGCAATTAAAATAGGGTCAAATAATTCAAAACACTTTTTCTTTGTTAGGAATACTATTAATGTATCAACTAAATTAGCTTTCTTGCATTCAATTCATCCACTCTTCCACACGTCTGAAGATTTAAATTTTAAATGTCCATAATATTCACCAACACTTTTCCCAATAAGCCGATATTCCTGCACTTCTTTAGAAGGATTTAATGAACATTTAGGTGTGAAATATTTTATGTCATATCTAACAGGAACTTCGTGGCGTACTAATGTAAGGCTATATTTTAATAGAATTTTCTTTGGTGACAATTTAACTTCAATGATTATTTCATGATAGATATTAAATTCCATAAATCCCCCTACATTGATGTTTTAATTATAATTTTTTTAGAAATAAACGGAGATTTAATATTTAAAAAAGGATAGAAATACAACATTTTATTAAAAAAAAGTTTAAATACCATACATTAAAGTATAAGAACAACTATTTTTAAAATCCAAATTTGTTAAATAATACTAATGAAAATTTATTATATTTTTACCAATTAAATCAATTTTTAAATAATGTGCAAATAATTTAGAAATGTTACTTATAACCTTAGATACAAACGGGATTATACTATTTTGATAATAAATAAATTACGAAATAATTAGAAAAAATTAATTAGAGATATCTAATTAATTTTTAATAGATAATTATATAAAATTTTCAATGATTTATCCATATATTTAGATATTTTGTTTTTACATTACATTTTATTGTTAAAATAGTATAATTAAGTTAATCATAAGGAGAATAATATGCACAAAATAATTAATCACCCACTAGTGAAGGATAAATTAACTAGAATGCGAAAGGAAGACACTACCGTTACTGCCTTTAGATCAAATTTAGAGGAGTTAACACAATTAATGGTTTATGAGGCTACAAAAAACTATGCTATTTGTGAATTACCTATTACAACTCCGGTTGGACGAACAACTGGTTATAAATTACGTGACAAGATAAATATAGTACCAATCCTTAGAGCGGGATTAGGCATGGCTGATGGCGTTAAGTCTTTAATTCCAACAGCTTCTATTGGGCATATTGGGTTATATCGTGATGAAGAAACACTAAAGCCAATTAAATATTATTCTAAATTTCCTAAAAATATTTCTGAAGCAAATGTTTTGGTGTTAGATCCGATGTTAGCAACTGGTGGAAGTGCTATAGAGGCTATTAATATTGTTAAGGAAAAAAACCCGAAATCGATTCAATTTATAGCAATTGTTGCTGCACCGGAAGGTTTAGCTGCCCTTGAAAAAGCGCACCCGGATGTTGAAATATATTTAGCAGATTTAGATCAAAAATTAGATAAAAACGGATATATAGTTCCAGGTTTAGGAGATGCTGGGGATAGGATTTTTGGTACTAAATAGTAAATACCTATGAAAATTTTAGTAGAAGGCGAGTGTTAATGAGACAGAAATTACCAATTAATTTATGAAAAATAATAGATCAAGAAACGTATAGTTATATTCAAAATCAGTTATTGGTTGAAAACGTTAAACCTTGTTGTAATTTGCAAAATTTAGAATTATGAAATCCTAATTGTATCGAACAATGAATATACAAACCAGAAGATAAACAAATTATTTTTCAAGGCTTTAAACCTTTTTGTGATGCTCATGCAACTCGAAAAAAATATGAAATATTAAATTTTAATAAGTGGAAAAATATGATTTTAACTATAGATATTATGGTGCCACTAAATGTGATGGATACTATCGATGTAGACCCAAAGATATTTATAAAGGCAACTAGCAAAATTACTAAATATCATATAAAAATGATTAAAAAGGAAATCAAATTATTATCTAATACTAATTACAATAGAGAGGCTATGCGTCGCTTGGAACAAGTTAGTAGAGCTATTTTATTTCTTTTAAAAATAGATCAACCCACATTGGTGGAATTAGAAGAATATTATTGATTTTTACTAACTTCTGCTGTTAAATTAGAAAATTCTTTATCTATTAACGATACTTTAAAAATGAGACCTATAGATAAAAATTTAGAAGAAATATATTGTGGTTTAGCTCAGAGAAAGAATCAAATTTATATTAATACCGAAAGTACATTGCAAAATGTTGAACTTAAAAAAAACAAATTAAAATTAAGTCAAAATTATCTTGCAAAAAAATCATTCAGTAATCGACGTAGATAGATAAAATATTACACCGCATAGAGTAAATAAAACTATACACATGTTAGAAAGATAGACTAACTATTATAATTATGTTGCAATGTTTTTTTTCTTTGTTAGAATATAATGAGTTTTTATAAAAACTATGATTCACATGAGCATTTTTATTTAATATGTTTAATATAGAATACTTATGTGTGAATATTTATTTAATATAATATGAGGTGTGATCATGTATAAATTAGGCTTTATTGTTTTGGTTGATGACTCAGCAGAAGCAATTAACATTACTTATGATTCCATAAGAAGAAGATTTTCTAATGAAAAAATTTATTTTATTGATGATTGTTCATCAGAACAATTAGTTAGTACGATTGATAGTATTAAAGAAAACGATAGCAATATAATTGTTCATCGCAATGAAACTAAACAAGGCAGTGGTATATGTAAAAATATTGGAATTAATATATGTGTTGATGATTATTTTTGAATTCTCCATGCAGGTGATAAAATAATTGTTGAAACACGAGAAAGATTAACTAATATTTTAGATAATAAAGTGGATTTTCTCTCATTTCTACCATATGTTGAAGATAATTTATATAGTAAAATGAAACGAAGAGTAGTTATTAAAAGTATTGAAGATGCTTATTATTATGATCTTAGCGAAACGCTAATGTATGCAATTGATAACAACATAAGTACTAAAATATGAAGCACTAGATATTTTAAAAAGGCAAAATTCCAATTTTCTAATAAGGGTTTTGAAGATATTCAAATTAAATATTTCATAAGTAAAGCTCGCCATATTCATTATTCATCGAAAGAACTTTATAAACCATTTAAAACTCTAACAACACCTAAAACTATAAATGATATTGAATTATTGCAAGATGCTATAATTAGTGTTATTCGCCAATTAAAAACAGAGGGTAATTTGGATCGTTTTATTAATGCTATTTCAATTTGAGCGGGAATTTTAGTTTTAACGAATGTTAAGGAATTATTATTTAACATACATGACCGTGTCAAAGCTCACGAAATCGTAAGTGAATTTAATCGAGAAATTAATGGTTACGACTTTTATACAAATTTATTTTTCAAAAAAAATGTAAATGCTATTACAAAAGTTGAACTTAAAACAATGGTTAAAAATTTTAGTGGTTTGGTATCACTATTGAAATTAAAAGGAAAGATTTAACAAGAGGTTATCATGAAATTATATGATTCACATACGCATAAACAAATATTAATATCAGATAATAAAGTTAACATTTATAATTGTGGCCCTACAGTTTATAACCATATTCATATTGGAAATGCTCGTCCACTAATCATTTTTGATGTTTTAAATAGATTTTTGAGTGCAACAAATCATGATGTTTTGTATGTCCATAATATTACCGATATCGACGATAAAATAATAAATGAAGCTAAAAAACATAATAGAGGCGAATTAGAGTTGTCTAGTGAATACACAATTGCGTACAAGAATATAATGAAGGATTTAAATGTTATGCCAATGGCTAACCCAAAAGTGAGTGAAAATATCGAACCAATCATTAAATATATTGAAAAATTAGTGCTTAATAATTCAGCCTATATTGTTGATGGCAGTGTTTATTTTGATACTACTTGTGTTAAAAATTATGGTTGCCTAAGCAATCGTAAAATTGAAACTCAAAAAGCTGGAAATAGAGTTGAAACCAACAATGATAAAAAAAATCAAAATGATTTTGTATTATGAAAAAAAACCTCAATTGGGATACAATGGAAATCACCATGATCACAAGGTAGACCAGGCTGACATACTGAATGTGCCGTTTTAATTAATAAATACATTGGTGAACAAACTGATATCCACGGAGGCGGAATCGATTTAAAATTTCCTCATCATGAAAATGAAAATGCTCAAAATGAAGCTTTGTATAACAAAAGTTTATCACATTTATGAATGCATGTAGGGCATGTAAATATTGATAATGAAAAAATGAGTAAATCATTAAACAATTTTATTTTGGTAAAAGATATTTTAAATAAATATACAAGCAATACAATCCGATGATTTTTTTATCAATCGAACTACAGAAATCCAATAAATTATGATGATAACGTAATTTTGCAAGCAAAAAAAGATATTGATAAAATTCAACTTACTATAAATCAATCTCGTACAAATTTAGTTCTAAATAAAATTAATGAATTACCACTTATGCTATCAACTAATTTTAGTGATATATTAAATAATGATTTAAACATAACTAATGGAATAGCCTATATTTGAGATTTAATTAAAACTTTAAATAAGTTAAACCGCACTAAAAAGTGTGTTCAATTAAATGAAACCCTAGCAGAACTTCTTTGATGTATGGATATTTTAGGAATAACGATTACTAATAATCATAATGAAAAAATTATTGAATATCTTATAGAATGAGAAAACATGTTAAAGGCTAAAAATTATGACGATGCTGACATATTAAGAAAAAAACTAATAGATTTAAAGGTGATGTAATGAAAACACAAATAATTGGTCGTAAAGCAGTTATAGAAGCTATTAATAATAATGTTAAAATTAGCCATATATATTTATTAAAATATCAAAGCAATATTGTTGATTTAGCCAATGCAAAAAAAATTCCTATTAGTTACCAAAATAACGAAGAAGTATTTAAACAATTAGATCGCAATGTGAATCACCAAGGTTGCGTTGCGACAAGATTAACTAGCGAAATTAACTATATGAATTTTGAATGATTAATTAAAAGGGTAAGTCAAAAGAGTAAAGCTATTATAGTGGTACTTGATGAAATTGCTGATGTACATAATTTTGGAGCTATCCTAAGAACGTGTGAAGCGATGCAAGTGGATGCAGTAATATTTAAAAAAAATAATCAAGCGCCAATAAATGATGTTGTTGAAAAGGTTAGCATGGGTGCAATTAATTATTTAAACTTAATTCAAGTTGCTAATTTAAATAGTGCCATTAGTAAATTAAAAGATCACAATTTTTGAGTTTACGGTAGCGCTTTAGAAGGATCTAACAGTCTATATGAATCAAAATTTGATGATAAATCTATTATTGTAGTAGGCAATGAACAAAAAGGAATATCACAATTATTGCTTAAAAATTGTGATTTCAAAATACGCATCCCGATGCACGGAAACGTTCAGTCATTAAATGCTTCTGTTGCCACTGGAATTATTTTAAGTTATGTAAAAAACCAAATAATAAATAGCAATAAAAACTAATAAATATTGTAATTTTAATATAGTTATTTGGTAAAAAGTTAGAATTTATTATTTTTGTTTTACTCCATAATTATATTAGGGGGTAAATATTATGGAAGATAATGAATTAGTCTATTTGTATAATTGTAATAATCCGCAAGTTAAGGATGTGTTGTTTAAAAAATATTTTAATTATTGTTTAAATGTTAGTCATAAAACAGTAATTCAAAAGTTTTATAATTTGCCAATTGAAAGGGAGGATTTGTATAGTTTATGTTATATTTGTTTTGATCGTGTTCTTAAAAACTATAATTGTAATCAAAGAAAATATACATTTTCACAAATTTTAATAAATTCAATAAAGCAGGAAACATTAAGATTTTGTCACCATCATTTAAATCAAGGTCACTATATTTTAAATCATGCACATGAACAGGAATTTGAATTTGCGTGTGGGAAGCTAGATTTAGTTACTGAAGAATATCATCAAGTGATCGATAATGAAGAAAAAATGGAAGCAGTTTTTTCAACAATTAGAGAATCAAATGATGTGACAAAAAATATTATTACACTTAAAGCAAAGGGTTACAGTAATACTGAAATCGCTTTAGAATTAAATATTACTAAGAAATCAGTAATTAATAGAGTGCACTTCTTAAAGAAAACAATTCAAAATAATATGAAAAATTAACATTTCTTTTTTTTCCATTGTATAATATATTGTTAAATAAAATAATTATAAAGGAGCGCGACTCCTTTTTTATTTACCAAACTTAAAATTTGGAAGGAGATAAAATGACTGTATCTAGAAAAACAACAAAAAAAATTGGGTTAGCAACATCAATTTCTATGCTTATAGGTTCCGTTGTTGGAATAGGAATATTTTTCAAAAACGGTTCTGTTTTTGATATTAATGATAATAATTCAATAGGAATCTTAGTTTCATGGATTTTATCAGCTATTATCGTAATGGCTACAGCATATAGTTTTGCAGAAGTAGGCTCTACTTCAAGAACAAAAGCTGGATTAGCTGGTTGAACTAGAAAACTTCTAGGGCAAAAAATGGGACGTTTCATTAAATTAGCAATGCCTCTATTTTATTATGGTATTTTAGTATTAATAATTGCGACGTATTCAATTGAATCAATATTAAAAGTTTTTGATGCAGCTGATTCCTTTAATATAATAGGAGTTCTTTTCTTAGGATTTTTAATTCTTCTAATTTTCATGGTTTTCAATTATTTATCAACCACCGTTAGTGGTAATCTTCAAATTGTGGCAACAAGTTTGAAATTCATACCATTAATAATTATCGGTTTAGGTGGAATCATTTATGGTTCAATGCACGCACACGAAATAAATCCCGATGCCACGTCTAACTTGTTTACGAACTCTAGCGGGGCTTTTAATTTCGGTAATGTTTTAACATCGATCCCAGCTATTTTGTTTGCTTTTGATTCATTCCTTTGTGTAGGTAATTTATCGTCAGAAATGGGTAAACCAAAACGGGATGTTCCATTAACAATAGTTATAGGAATTTCTTTATGTGCATTCTTTTACTTATTTGTAACAGTAGGTCAATTAGCAACTGGGGAAGGAACAGCATATGGTTTGTTTTCTTTAATTAGTAATGGTAATTCAATTGCCGACACAGTTGTTAGTGTCTTTATTATGATATCTATCTTAGGAGTCTTAAATGCTTTATGTGCAGCAGCACTACGTTCATATCAATCATTAGTTGATGAACAAATTATTTATCGCCACAGTGCATTAAATAGAATGGGACGTTCCGGCGGAGAATTAAAATCAGGTTTAATTTTAGGGATTATTGTTTTTATTTTTTGATTAATAGTTATTATTATTCCAAGTGCAATAAGTAATAATGATTCCTACGTTGATGGAATAAGTAATTTCCCTACATTGTTCTTTTTCGCGGTTTATGGAATAGTTATTTTAGGGGCGATTGCTAATCGCTTTACACAAAGAGTTGAAGTTGATAAAGTTCCCGGATTTTTAATTGTTGCCCCGATTGCTGTCATTGGTTGCGCGCTAGTTTTTTGTTACCAATTCTTCTATGCTTTTATAATTCAAGCAATTATGGATCCTAATCTAGCATTATCGTGAGGATTATTTGTAGGTCAAGGAGAAGGAGCATATCAAGTTCATGAATGACAAGCCGCACTTGTATTCTTCTCAATGTTCGTAGCATTTATTGGATTGCCGTTCGTTAATGATTATTTGTTGAGAAGAGAACACCGCAATTCACCTAGTAAATGTATGGTACATACATTGCTAGTAAAATAATTATGATAAAAAGGATTAAATAGTATATATTATGAATAGTAAAGTTACATTAATTTGTGTAGATTGTTTATCTAGAAATTATCATACAACTAAAAATAGAAATCGGCAAACTAGGTTGGAATTGAAAAAATTCTGTCCGACTTGTAACAAAACAACTTTACACAAGGAGGCGCGATAATGGATAATAATAATGACAACAATGTTGCTAACTCCAACGAAGAAGTTGTTAAAGCAAATAAAATAGATAAAAAAACTTCCAAATTAGAAGCAAAAAAATTAAAAAACAAGAGTAAAAAATTCAAGCAAGCAAAAAAAGCTAAAAGAAAAAAATTAACCAAGGAAGCTTTAGATCTTCAACTGAAAAAAGAAAAAAATAGTGAAGCAAAAAAAGATTATGAAAAAAGAATTATAGAAGCTAAAAAGAAATACTTATCAGCGAAAAAAAATAATAAGAAATTAGGTAAAGAGTTTAAATCAACTCGTTCCAAATATGCTACAAAAGATGCTTATAAATTTGCTCATGAACAAAATCGTTCCGAACGCGAGGCGATTGTAATAAAATTTAAAGGCGAATATAACACGCTCCAAGATGAATATTATGAAAAATTTGAAATGGGAAGTTATAAATTTAAACGTTGGTTTTTCGGTATGGGTAAAGAATTTAACCGAACGGCATGATCGACAAAACGATCATTATTAGAAAATTTCATTATCGTAGCAATTGTAATCTTGTTTTTAGCATTAATTTTCTTTGCAATAGATTCAATCGCGCAAGCAGTACAAGGTGTAATCACTGATGCACCACAAGCAGATGATGGTTCAATAACATCATCTGCGATACATATCATAAAAGATATTTTTCAAAATTAGAGAGGACAAAATAAAATGGCGAAAAAAGATAATTTAATGGATCAGTCACAATGGTATGTTATTACTACCATAAGTGGCAACGAAGATTCAGTAGTACAAAACTTAAAAAGTAAAATTAAAGCATATAAATTAGATGATTTAATTCAAGATATAAAAGTTATTAAAGAGGAAACTAAAACAATTGAGGAATTTACAGCAGACGATGTACCATCTTCGATGAATAAAAATTTAAAAAATACCACTTGATCAACACTACAACGTAACGGGAAAACAGTTTATGTTAGAACTAAAACTCAAAATAAGAATCTTTTCTTAGGTTATATTTTCATTAAAATGATTATGACTGAGGAAGCATGATTTACAATTCGTAACACCCAATTAATTACTGGAATTGTTGGGTCTTCAGGTAAAAATGCTAAACCGGTTCCGGTTTCAGAATATGAAATTCAAAGGATTTTAGATAATAATAATAAAGAACCTTTAAGTCAAGAACAAGTTGATGGCGGAATTCACAAAATTGAATCTAACGAAGACGAAGTTGTGATTTCTAAAAAGGAATATGTATGTAATTTTGAAGTTAATCAAAACGTAAAAATATTAGGTAGCCAAATGACTGGACAAGTAGGAGTGGTAAAAAGTATTAGCACAACTAAAGGGACAGCAATTATTGCAATCGATATGTTCGGAAGAACAATGGAAATTGAATTAGGCTTTGATGAAGTAGAAAAAACAACACTGGAATAATTGTAAAAGTAGGGAATGCCCTACTTTTTCATTATTACTCACGATAAGAAAGTACAAAATTATGAAAAATAAATTTAATGATACCAAACCATATAAAGATTACAAACCAGAAATAGAAGCTTCACTTAAAAAGAATGTTAAATCATACTTTACAAGTATTCGCCACACCGATGTGGGGAAAGAATATTTTAAGCTCAAATCACCATTTTTAATATTCGGTATTCCAGCTTTATTTTTAACCGCAACCATTCTTTTAATTATTAGTTTAGTTTTTGCTGGAATTAACGGCTTAGGTGAGTGGAATTGATATCAATATTCATTAATTGCAGCAATTGCTTTAGATGTTATTAGCGGGTTATTATATATCAACTACGTTAATCAAATGCGAAATTTAGCACGATTCATTGGGAATAATATTAATGCTCCTGAAATTTTTAAACATTTCATTAAGGAATTGGATTGAATTGATTGTAACGACAAGACTTTAAAAAATACAGTAAATGAACGCGACGTAGAATGATGAATTCACCAGTCTAGTTGAGCCGCAGGTGCATCAAGAGGTTCAATGGTATCAATGGACCAACCTTTAAGTGGCACAATTAATCACAACCCCTTTACAATCACATTTGCTCAATACTCGGTTGTCAATACTAACAATCGAGATAAGGAATATATCAACGCTTTATTTATGGAAGTAGACACACATATTCTTCCAGAGTTGAATATGTTTATTGGGCCATCACATAGTTCTGTTACCGTTCCTAATCTTAAAGAAGACGTTATGGAAGCACAAGCTTTTACAAAGCAACATAAAGTATTTGATAATAACCAAATTAAAGGAAGAATGTTCCTAACGCCATATGCGCAAGAACAATTAGTTAATATTAAAAAATGGGAACCAGACATGAAATTCCAATTTATCAAACAAGGTTCTAGAATTATGATAATGGCTCCAACTGATTTTATGCAATTCATGTCATACCATTTAGATGAAACGAAAACAATCGCAAAATTAAACAAAAAAATTGTTAATGCATTTAGCGAGCAATTTGAATGGGTTTATACGATGGCTTCATATTTAAACTCAATCCCTATGTTACAAGCAGAAGTATATGAGTAAAAAATTAACTTGAAACATGTAAATGTTTCAAGTTTTTTATATGTTTGATTATAATTAGTTTATGCAGATAATATTAGATTCTTCGTTTTTTACATCAATCATCTTATTACTCTTCTTAACTTTATGTTTTTTTACAATTATTTATTTTCTTGTTGCTAGTTTAGAACGCAAGCAAGTCATTAAAGAAAAAATTCTGAAACACAAAATAAGAAGAAATTTTTTCTATTGTGTTATTGGTTTATTGGTTGGATCAATATCGTTTATTCTAGTCTTTGTTTTGAATATTTTAGGTGGCGCATACATTAGCACAATTTTTATTGCACTAACATTAGTATTTGCCTTATTAGCATCTCCAATTATTTTTTATGCAGGAGCAATACCCATGATGTTAGCCAACATCGCATTTAACGTCCATAGCTGGTCAGTTCAAGCTATTTTATTCCCTATTATTGCAATCATCATTTCAGGTTTTATGTTATTTGTTTTAGAATGATTTAAATTGAAGAAAATGCATCATTTAATTTATGGTTATCTATTAGTATCTATACTTAATATTTTAATTGCTTTATTCATGACTTCAACAGCAATGTATTTAGCTAATGTTATTGATATTATTGTAAATTATTTTGTTGCTTTAATATTATTTTATATAGGCAATTATATTAAAAATTTAATTGCCAGTAGTTATAGTTTACAACAATCAATTATTTATGAAAATATCCATTTCATTAAAGCTAGTTTTGCCAAAAACGCGATAGATAATTTTATCAAAAATAATAATGTTGAAACTGGTTTTGTTTTTATTTTTAGTTTTCTTGGAATCGACAAGGTGCCGATTGAATCAGGTAATGCAGCAAGTCATATTATTAAGGCAAATATTTTGAACCGTCTAGTTAATTTATTTAAGGGTAGTGATGTTATTTTCTTTAAGACTACAACAAATAAATTTGCAGCTTTTATGAAGGTAGATCGCAACAATATAAATTTAATTGAAATGTATAAAAATAACCAACATATTTCAAGGGATGAAACGGATGCCTTAAAATTATTATCAGAACAATTAAAGCTTATTCCTAATGACATTATTTATAATGATCGTAATTATCAAATTTTAACTTTTGCTGATGTTTCAATTTATGGAGTCCATTCTTGTGATATTAATTACTTAGTATCAACTTGTGAGCGAATCATGGAACAAATCAATGTTTATCAAGGTTATAATAATATTCAAGTTTTCAATCCAAATGAAGATGAAGAAGTAAATAACCGTGCTAATGAAATTGCTGTTTTAAAAAATTATATTCAACCTAACGAAGTAAATATTTTAATTGAAGCGGTTACACCTATTACTCCCATAAACAAAACCCTTTATGAAATAAGAGCAAATATTTTTAAACGACTTTTATTTACTAAAGAACAAATTTATGATATTGGCAATAAACGAAACATTAGAGTAATCATAATGAAATATATTTCAGCTAATGGTTTGAATGTTTATTCACAACTTAGTGGAACCGAAATTAAAAATAGTAAATTAATTATTGATTATCCACTATATGAAATAGAAAGAGAAAAGTTTTCTGCTACAGCTTTATATAAGAAAATACAGTCCTACAATGTGGATCCAAAACAAATAGTGATTAATTTAAATTTTAAATATAACTATTTATTATCAAATAATTTAATAAACAATATTAATCGGTTAAAGACTATGGGATTTAGCTTTTGCATTTCAAAAGTAAATGAGCAAACATTACCATCAGTCATTAAAATTAAACCCGAATATGTATCGTTGAGTCTTCCAAAATTTAACGGATACAATACTGAGAAAAACGAGATTTTAAATTATTTAGCAATCCAAATTAAATTTTTAAAGGAACAAAACATTACCACAATTCTTTTGCACTAATTTAAAAAATAGAGTTAATAATTTAATATTTTAGACGAATTAAAGGATTTTTTACTCTAATAGCAATTAGAATGTATTATTTTCTT
Source organism: Ureaplasma sp. Hg1 (assembly GCA_021378535.1). Taxonomy (GTDB): domain Bacteria; phylum Bacillota_I; class Bacilli_A; order Mycoplasmatales; family Mycoplasmoidaceae; genus JAACJV01. Next base: position 30,990 of record JAACJV010000012.1, read on the forward strand.
TTTTTAACCCTTAATATCAAGTAAAATATTTATATGATTTTTGAAGATAAAATTTTAATTGCTATTGTTGTAATTGTTACGGCAATATTATTATTAACACTTCTACTTACTTTTAGTAAGGAGAAGGTTTTCACTTCTCTAGAACGCATCGGCTTGGTTCATAAAAGGAAGAATAAAATAGAAAACGCACTTAATTATAATGAAATTTTAGCAAGTACATTAATTAAACTATCAAATGATAAAACAGGTGCAATCATTATTTTTGAATTAAAGGATGACCTCAAGCGTTTCGTTGAGTTAGGTTATGATGTGCGGACTAGATTTTCGCCTGAATTTGTAACCTCAATATTTTATAACAAAAAATCACCTCTTCACGACGGAGCCATGATTGTTAAAAATTGAGAAATTATTTCAGTTTCTAGTTATTTACCAATGACTATACAATTTATCAATGTCCAACTAGGAGCGCGTCACCGTGCTGCGATAGGGGTGTCGGAATGTTCGGATTCAATAAGCTTTGTTGTTAGTGAAACAACAGGTGGAATTTCGTTAATTGAGAATGGTGTGATTACCCAATTGCCCGATACAATGTATCAATTAGTGAATACAATAACCAAAACATTTGCTGGTAAAATAAAACCTAATTAGGATGTGAGTTTCATGATTAATAATAATCTAAAAGAAAAACTACATAAAAAAACTACTAAGATTGAAGCATCAATTCATACTATTAATAAACTTTGTCAAGATAAAGATGTTAAAGGATTGTTACGTTTTATTAAACAAAAAAGTATTGATGTTATCGTAGAATCGTTGGATGAAATCGATGATATTCAAATAACTTTATTTGTTTTGATTGCGACAAAGGATAAAGAATGTGGCGAAATATTTAAATATTTATCTGATTCCAAACGCGAAGACGTAATATCAACTGCAACATTTAAACAATTAAAAATTATTGTAAATGAAATGTGACCTGATGAAGTTTTAGATTTAAGTGATGAATTACCACAATATTTTAAATCAATTCTTTTGGCGTTAGATAGTGACATGCGTGTAGCTGTTAAAAAAATTGCTAAATTTACTGAAGATGAAGCTGGTAGTGTAATGAATCCAGACTTTATGACGCTAAGAGAAAAGTGGACAATTAAAGAAGCAATAATAGAAATTAAGCGGAACCGGGATGAATATGAACCACAAGTTGTTTATTATGTAACTGATGATGAAGGTATTTTGAAAGGCAGTGTTACTGTTAGTGAAATATTTTTCACTGATGACTTTAACGATACAATTGAGCATATCAGTAATGTCCGTCAAACGGCAGTAAAAGCGAATGATGAATTGGAAGAAGTAATTGATATTTTTGAAAAATATCAATGTGAATCTTTGCCTGTTGTTGACGAGGAAAACAAAATAGTAGGATATATTAGTGATAACGATATTTTACCTGCTATTAGTGAAGAAGCAACTGAAGATATTTACAATATGTACGGGATTACTGATCTTCAATTTCCTTATATGAAATCATCGATTTGAAGTATTGCTAAATCACGTTTATTATGACTAATTATTCTAATGGTATCAGCGACATTAACAACAGTTGTTATTGATCAATTTCAACAACTAGGATTCATTTTAACGGCTGGTTTATCGACTGTTGTTTTAATTCCTATTTTACCAGTTATTAGTGGTTCA
>JAACJV010000013.1 GCA_021378535.1 Ureaplasma sp. Hg1
GGTCTAAAATCTATTTTTATAGATATTGATCCCGCCTGAACATTTTTGTGTTCTATAGTTATTGCAGGATCTCCAAAATTAGTATATAACCGTTCGTCTACATTTATCCAATTTTTTAAAATATACTTAGTATTAAATAAAGAATTATCAGCTTGCAATTCTAAGTCATTATTAGAAGGTGATAAATATGATACTTGATAATCATTTGCAGATTGAGTTTTAGTATCAAAACCATCAAATCAATGTTGCGAATATCATGTCGGCGTAGCACTAGTATTTACAACAACACCACGGTTAAAATTTATTCCAACTTCAATTCTTCCGGTTGTAGCATCACAATTTCAAGTTATTGATCCAATATCGCTTGTTGATCCGCCGTTACTAAATTGCATTCAATGTTGTTTGGCATAATTTTTATCAAAAGTTTTATCATCTGCCTTTTTAAGATAATCATCTGAAGAAGCATTAATTCATTTAAATTGATATTCAGTTGGTGGCGGTGTTGGTGGTGTTGGTGGTACCACAATAATTTTAAAGCCTGTAAATGTTTTTTGTACAAAAGATACATTTACATTATTATATTTTACTGGCGTAGCAAAATTCACTTTTACTTCAATCACCCCTGTGGAACCATCGGCGTTAATTACATCAACTTGCGGGTTTCCATATTTTTTAGTATATGCTGGTGTTATTTGTGTTCAATATTGAGCGATATAAGATGGAGAAAAGTATGCATTATCTGAAGTTTTGTTTAGATCACTAGGTGTAGGATCCTTTCATTCAAATATATAATTACCTACTGGTTGAGGTTTTGATTTATTAAATCCTGAAAACAAAGCACTAACTGAGTTTACGCTTTCTCCTTTATATTTAATTGAAGCATCGCTATTGAATTTTACTTCCATTGAGATTGATCCGGGAATACTTTTATTCAAGATGACTGTTGGTGCCCCTCATTCTGCAGCATATGTTTCAACATCTGGAGACATACTCAATCAATTATGGAGCGCATATCCTTTTGTGAACATGTCATCCATATAACTATTTTTTTTGTCAGAAGGGTTCGGTCCTTTAAAATCAACAGAATATTCTGTATTTTCTTTGACTACATCGGATTGAGTATTATTTATAACAGCAGAACATGCTGAGACACCAACAATTGGAGCTATAAATAAAATTGATCCCAATAATGATATTACTATTTTTTTTCTTTTCATTTTTCTACCCCTATCTTCTTCTCTTGTCTTTTGTTTTTGATTTAGTATATTTACTAGTTACTGCAGAACGATTGGTAGAGCGGCTGGTAGTACGTTTATTTTGACTTGTATTTTTGTGAGCACCTTGTGAGAAACGACTAATAATGCTTGGTTTAGTTGGCTTACCATAAGTCTTTTGTGAACCTCTATTGCTTACTGTATTTTTTTTAAGCGGATTTCTAACATCTTTAGAATACGAAGGTTTCGAAGATCTATAATTGACTGAGTTAGAGGTTTTAATATGTTTAGATGGAGCCTGATATTTAGATGGAGCCTGATGTTTAGATGGCGCCTTATAATATTTAGGGATCGAAATACTTTTTAATTTCGTACCAATAGATTTTTTAGCCAGAGACTTTTTACTTGTTGCATGACTTGGCTTTTTGAATTTTTGTGAAATATTACTTTTATTATTTGGTTTAAAACTAATGTTATTTTTTTTCTTATAAAAATAATAACCTAATAACGATATAAGTATAAGAAAAATCAAACCGCCAACTACACCACCGATGATACCCGCCATATTACTACTAGACCCGTTGCTTGGGGTTGGTGAGATTCCTTTTTTAAAACCTGTATATGTCATTGAAGAACTTTTGCCACCACTTGCATAATCAAATGTAAAATATATAGTTACTTCACCAGTTCTAGTGTTTTGTCCTGTGGTAAGTAACCCTTTATCTTTTATAGTTTCATAATTAGTAATAAATTTGCTAGCCTTAACACCATCAATTTGATCGGTAAAATAATCTTTATTTTTTTCGGGGTCATTTTTAACTCACAAAGCTTGGAGTTGTGAATTATCCAATGTTTTTGTAGAGGATAATGAAATAGAATTGTTATTAATGATAGGTACATTAATGTAAGGTATGGTGAAGCTTAAACCAATAATCAGTACAAATGACATGGTTACTATTATATTTTTTATTGTTTTCTTATTAGCAATAAATTTCATATTTCCTCTTTTATATTAGTTTTAATAATATTAATTACTTTTAAATCAACAGCATAATTGTATTGCTTAATTTACAGTGGTGCTATAAATTAGGTGCTTAAATAATTTATATAAATATCACCATATTTTATTTTTTATTTATTGAGATTAGATAAATAAGTTTAAAAGCTACAAAGTAAATCTTAATTAAGGCATTTTTAAGATTAAAGTTTTCATGATAGTGAGGACATATAGTACATTTGAATTAAAATTAATCTAAAGAATAATTACAAATTTATGAAAGCTAAAATTATTTAATTTTTTGATTCAAATAAGTATATTAACTATTTAATAAAAATTATGTTATTATTATTGACGTGTAAACATTTTTTTTATTTTATGATTTTGATACACACGGAAGAGTTGTCAATGACAATTTACTTTAACGAAAGGGAGAAATACATGCCAACAATAGCACAATTAATTCGCCACGAACGTAAGGCGAAAGTTAAAAAAACTAAATCACCGGCTTTACTATATAGTTATAATTCTTTAAATAAGAAAGTTAACTATAACCCTTCTCCACTTAAAAGAGGGGTTTGTACCAGAGTTGGTACAATGACACCTAAAAAACCTAACTCAGCAATGCGAAAATATGCAAAAGTTAGATTGACTAATAACGAAGAAGTATTAGCTTATATTCCTGGTGAAGGTCACAACCTTCAAGAACATTCAGTTGTTCTAATCCGGGGCGGAAGAGTAAAAGATCTTCCAGGTGTAAGATACCACGTTGTTAGGGGTGCAGCAGATACTGCTGGAGTTGATAATAGAAAACAAAAAAGATCACTTTATGGAGCTAAAAGACCTAAGGAAACAAATAAGTAGAATTTAAGGATAATATATGAGAAAATTAAAACCACAAAAAAGACAAGTATTGCCTGATCCTGTTTATAGTTCACGACTAGTAACTAAATTGATTAATTCAATTATGTTAGATGGGAAAAAAGGTTTAGCTCAAAAAATCATTTATGGAGCTTTTGAACTTGTAGAAAAGAAAACAAAAAAACCAGCAATCGATGTTTTTAATAAAGCAATTGAAAACATCATGCCAACACTAGAACTAAAAGTTCGACGTGTAGCTGGATCGAATTATCAGGTGCCAACGGAAGTTACAACTGAAAGAAAACAAACATTATGTTTAAGATGATTAACTCAATACTCAAGATTGAGAAATGAAAAAACAATGTTAGAACGATTGGCTAATGAAATTATCGACGCTTCAAACGGCGCTGGTGGTTCTGTTAAGAAAAAAGAAGATACGCACAAAATGGCTGAAGCTAATAAAGCATTCGCACACTTGCGTTGATAATGGACGGAGATAATTATATATGGCAAGAGAATACCAAATAAAAGATTTCCGTAACTTTGGAATAATGGCGCATATTGATGCTGGTAAAACAACAACAACTGAACGTATTTTATTTCACTCTGGTAAAAAACATAAAATCGGTGAAACTCACGATGGTGAGTCAACAATGGATTGAATGGAACAAGAAAAAGAACGTGGAATTACCATTACATCAGCAGCAACTTATGTTCATTGAAAAGGTCACGAACTTAATTTAATTGATACACCAGGGCACGTTGATTTTACCGTTGAGGTAGAAAGATCGTTACGTGTATTAGACGGCGCTGTAGCTGTTCTAGATGGACAAAATGGTGTTGAACCACAAACTGAAACAGTTTGAAGACAAGCAAGTAGATATAATGTTCCACGGATTGTATTCATTAACAAAATGGATAAAACAGGTGCTGACTTTCAATATTCAATTAGAACTATTAAAGATCGATTAGGCGTTAAAGCAACTGCTATCCAATTACCAATTGGTGCAGAGAACGATTTTATAGGTATCATTGACTTGATTGAAATGCATGCTTTTATGTATGATGGAAAACAAGAAGAAGATTTTAAAATCAAACCAATTCCAGCAGATATGCTAAAACAAGCAAAAGAAGCACGTGTTCATATGATCGAAGATATCGTGAATTATGATGATGCAGCAATGGAAAAATATTTGGATGGCAAAGAATTAACATCTGATGAAATTAAATCATGTATTCGTAAAGGGGTATTATCAACTGAATTATTCCCTGTATTCTGCGGTACAGCATTTAAAAACAAAGGTGTTAAAGCTTTATTAGATGCAATTATTTGATATTTACCATCACCAGCTGATGTTCCTCCAATAATAGGTCACCTACCTAATGGTGATACTGTAGAACGTCATAATAAGGACGAAGAACCTTTTAGTGCTTTAGCATTTAAAGTGGCAACAGATCCATTTGTAGGGCGTCTTACTTTTATTAGATTATATTCAGGAATCTTACAAAAAGGTTCGTATGTTTATAATGCGACCAAAGGTAAAAAAGAAAGAATTTCTCGTTTGATGAAAATGCATTCTAACAATCGTGAAGAAATCGATGAAATTAGAGCAGGCGATATATGTGCTGTGATTGGTCTTAAAAACACCACAACAGGGGACACGTTATGTCTTGAAAAAAAAGAAATTATTCTTGAAAAAATGAAATTTGCTGAACCAGTTATTATGTTAGCTGTTGAACCAAAAACAAAAGCAGATCAAGAAAAAATGGGTGTAGCTTTATCTAAATTAGCTGAAGAAGATCCTACTTTCAAAACTTATTCAAATGAAGAAACAGGTCAAATTATTATTGCAGGAATGGGTGAATTACACCTTGATGTATTAGTTGATCGAATGCGACGCGAGTTTAAGGTTGAAGTAAACGTAGGAGCACCACAAGTATCTTATCGTGAAACATTTACGATTGCAAACGAATCTGAAGGTAAATATATTAAACAATCAGGTGGTCGAGGTCAATATGGTCACGTTAAAATTAAATTTGAACCTAATCATGATAAAGGGTTTGAATTCGTAGATGCAATTGTTGGAGGAAAAATTCCAAAGGAATATATCCGTGAAATTCAAAATGGTCTAGTTGAAGCAATGAGTGCTGGACCTTTAGCTGGTTATCCAATTATCGATGTTAAAGCAACATTGTATGATGGATCATACCATGATGTAGACTCTAGTGGAATGGCATATAAAATTGCCGCTTCAATGTGTTTAAAATCAGCAGCTAAAATATGTGGGGCTGTTTTATTAGAACCACTAATGGCAGTTGACATATCTGTTCCTGAAGATTACTTCGGTGATGCAATGGGTGATATCTCTTCACGAAGAGGTAACATTGAAGGAACTGAACAACGAGGAAACTCACAAACTATAAAGGCAAAAGTGCCTTTATCTGAAATGTTCGGATATGCAACTGACTTAAGATCTTTTACGCAAGGACGAGGTCAATATATTATGCAATTTAGCCACTACGCACAAGCACCTAAATCAGTAACTGAAGAAGTGCAAATAGCTCGTGGAAAGAAAAAATAATATTAAACAATAAAACTTAATTTTATTAATTAATAAAATATTATATAATAATATAACTTAATTAGTAATAAACAAATAATTACAAGGAGAAATTAAAAATGGCAAAACAAAAATTTGATAGAAGTAAACCCCATGTTAATATTGGTACAATAGGCCATATTGACCATGGTAAAACAACGCTAACAGCAGCAATTTGTACTGTATTAGCAAAAAAAGGTGGAGCAAAAGCAAGAGATTACGCATCAATTGATAGCACACCTGAAGAAAAGGCACGTGGTATTACTATTAATACTGCTCACGTTGAATATGAAACAGACAAAAGACATTACGCTCACGTTGACTGTCCAGGGCATGCTGATTATGTAAAAAACATGATTACAGGAGCTGCACAAATGGATGGAGCTATTCTAGTAGTAGCTGCAACTGATGGACCGATGCCACAAACTCGTGAACATATCTTACTTGCAAGACAAGTTGGGGTTCCTAGTATTGTTGTATTCTTAAACAAATGTGATATGATGGACGATGCAGAAATGCAAGAATTAGTTGAGATGGAAGTTCGTGAATTATTAACATCTTACGGCTTTGATGGAGACAATGCACCTGTTATTAAAGGATCAGCATTAAAAGCTTTAGAAGGTGATGCTAAATATGAAAAAGCAATCACTGAATTAATGGAAGCTGTTGATACATACATCCCACAACCAGTAAGAGATATTGAAAAACCTTTCTTATTAGCAATTGAAGATGTTTTCACAATTTCAGGTCGTGGAACTGTTGTAACTGGTAGAGTAGAAAGAGGCCAATTAAAAATCAACGAAGAAGTTGAAATCATTGGTATTAAAGATACTCAAAAAACAGTTGTAACTGGTATTGAAATGTTTAAAAAACAATTAGATTCAGCATTAGCTGGTGATAACGCAGGGTTATTATTACGTGGAATTAAGAAAGACGACGTTGAACGTGGTCAAGTATTAGCTAAACCAGGTAGTATTAAACCGCATAAAAACTTTGCAGCTAAAATTTATGCGCTTAAAAAAGAAGAAGGCGGACGTCATACTCCAATGTTCAAAGGGTATAGACCGCAATTTTACTTTAGAACAACAGATGTAACTGGTTCAATCGTTCTTAAAGATGGCGTTGAAATGATTATGCCTGGTGACCATACAGATATTAATGTAGAATTAATTCACCCAATCGCAATTGAAAAGGGATCTAAATTCTCTATTCGTGAAGGTGGCCATACTGTTGGTGCTGGAACTGTTACTGATATTCTTAAAGATTAATTTATAGATATTATAGCAAACATTATAAAACGAGTTCGCAAGAGCTCGTTTTTTACTTTATATTATCGTATTTAAAATGGTTGTATTTAAACTAAATTTCTCCATTAATTCATTAACTCACCACATCTCAATTTTGAATGTATAATTAAGATATTATTTTAGATTCAAAATTAAGGAGACATTATGATTAAGAATAACTTAAAGTGAGACTTAGATGCTATTTTAGAAGGTGGTACCTTTGATGAATTATACAAAAAATGATATAAACAAAGAACCCATTTAATGGACATTTACAAAGATTTTATAAAAGATGAAAAACATTTTATTGATTGACTAAACCAATTAGAAAAAATGACAAAATTAAGTAACCGAATTATGAATTATATTTCTAATAATGCAAATGAAGATTTAACTAATCCCGAATGACAAGGATTAGCACAAAAAATTAGCAACGATAATGTGGATTTCGCAAAACTATTAAGCAACTATGAAAATATTATTCTTGATAATAAAGACAAAGTTCAAGCTTATTTAAAAAATCCCAAAATAAAGGAATACCAAAGAGCATTTCAAAATATTTTCAAATTTAAACCGCATACTTTATCTGAAAAAGAAGAAAAGTTAATCAGTCAATTAAGTCGTTATAATGGCGGTTTTGAGGAAGTTTTTAGTTCACTAACAGATAGCGATATTTCTTTTGAGGATGCTAAAACAAAAAACGGTGAAGTAGTTAAGTTACCAACTATGGCTGAAGTTTTTAAACTATTAAAATCACACGATCGTGAATTAAGAAAAACTACGTGAATTAATTTTAGTAAAGAATTTTATAAATATCGTAATACTTTAACACAATTACTATATTACAATTATCTAATGTTAAACACTAATGCTAAAGTTAGAAATTTTGATGATTATATTGATGAAACGGCTTTTGGCGATGAAATAAATCCTAAATTAATAACTTTTATTTATGAACAAGTTGCAACTTATAAAAGTATGGCAGAGGAATATCGTATTTATCGAACTAAAATTTTAGAAAATATATTAGAAGTTAAACAATTAGAACCTTGAGACAAAAATATTGATTTAGTTAAAAAAGATATTAAATTTACAGTTGAAGAAGCGAAGGAAATGGCGAAGGCAGCGTTATTACCTTTAGGTAAAGATTATGTTGAAAATATTCAACGAATTTTTGACGAGAGATGAATTTCATGAATGCCATCACCTACAAAGCAAACCGGTGGTTATTCAATCGGAGGAACTAAGGGATTGAGTAAATATTACATTAGTATGAATTTCAATGGAACACTTCAATCAATTTTCACACTAGTCCATGAATTGGGTCACTCAATGCATTCTTATAATTTTAGTAAATCTCAAAAACTATATCAATCATGTAGTATTTTCTATGCTGAAATTGCTAGCATTACCAATGAAATGTTACTTAACCATTATTTATTGAATAAATATAAAGATGATGATGAAGTTAAATTAATGATACTAGATGAAATTATTTCAGGTTTTTCTAATACAACTAGTCGTCAAATCATCTTTAGTAATTTCGAATACGAAGCTAATAAATTAGTTAATGAAGGAAGCCCTTTCACTTATGATAAATTGCAGGAAATACACCTAGATATGTTAGAAAAGTACATTGGCCTAGAGAAACCTCGTGAAGCTCTTATGAAGGAACCTTATGTCACAGCTTTAGCTATGCCTTTAAGAGTCTCACACTTTTACGTAGGAAATTTCTATGTTTATAAATATGCAATTGGACAGATTGCAGCAATCGTTATTTCAGATCGTATAATGAGTGGTGATAAAAAAGCCTTAGAAAATTATTATGAATTCTTAAAATCCGGGTCATCGAAGAGTCCGATGGATACAATTGCATTGTTAGGAATAGATTTAAGTAAACCAGATGCATGGCAAGAAGCTAAAAAAATTATGTTTAAATATTTAGAACAATTTAAGAAAATTGTTAAAAGTAAAACTATTACCTAAAGTATAAAAGATTAGTAAGTAAAATTACTAATTTTTTATACTAATCTTTTATATTGTAAGTCAATATTACATAACCCTTGAATGATTAATATTTATATCTATTCAGACTCCATCAAGATTGCAAAAAATAATGAATAATAAATATTAAATAAAAAGAATCTTTGTTACATCATTTCTTATACTAAAATGTATAATTATAATAATAAGTTTCAAAATAACTTTAGGTATCTATTTTGAAACTTATTTCTATTTAAAAGAGGAAAAAAATGAAAAAAGAATTTAAACCATTTTCTAAATTAGTAGATTTAGATAAAAAAGTACCCATTTCTGAAACTAAAATATTATTAGGTGAATATAATGGGTTTCAACGTTATGATATTTATCACCATAATTTTGCAAAACAAATTGAAAGATTAATGCGGCAAGCATTTTGAACTCCTGAAGAAATATCATTATTAATTGATCGTGAAAATTTTAAGGAATTACCCGAACACGCTCGTGAAGTATTGATAAATAATTTATTGTTCCAAACATTGATGGATAGTGCTCAAAACCGAGGGTTAGATAGCATTATGAGTGAATTGGTTACATCTAGTGAATGAGAAGCAGTATTTAAGTCTCAAAGTTATTTCGAATTAATTCACTCATTATCTTATTCACATATTTTAAGAGAAATGTTTAGTTCGGATGCGACCGAAATTTTTGACCGTATTTATTTAAATGAACATATTAAACATAGAACTGATCGTGAAATAGAAGCTTACGATGAAATCAAAAAATATCTAAATGGTGTTATGGAAATTGATCATGACGGAATTGAAAAGAAAATATTACGTTTGTGTATTTATGTATATTTTTTAGAAGGATTAAAATTCTACATTAGTTTTTTAACAACATATGCTATTAATAATGCTTATAATGATGCTATTCCAGGTGTTACTAAAATTATTAAATTAATTAATTTTGATGAAGATATGCATGTAGCAGTTTTTGGTGGATTACTAAACATCCTTAGAAAAAATGAACATGAAGGATTTACTCATTTATTTAAAGACAAATGATTTGAAAAGGAAGCATATAAAATTGTTAATCAAATCGTTGAAGATGAATTAGAATGAGCTGAATATTTATTAAGCTTTGGACCTATTCCTTCTTTAACAAAAGAGGTACTAATTAACTTCATGCAATATTATGCAAATGTAAGATTAGAAAATATTGGTCTTGAACCGTTATTTAAAGAAAATAAGAAATCAGATATAGTTGATTGATTTATTTTTTATAAAAATATTAATAAAGATAATACAGCGCAACAAGAAGCTAAGGCTTTAAATTATAATATCGGTAGTATGGAATTCGATTATGGTGACAAAGACTTGAACGATATTATTAGAAAGATAATGGAAACGAAATAATAAATGGCTCATAAAGATATAAAACAAATAACACTTTCGCGTTTGAGTGAAGACATTGATGATAAAAAAACCATTGAGATCAATCGTAGTAAAACTCCGATTGAAGCTGATCACTTAATTGTTATTAAGCGAGATGGACGTGAGGAATTATATAATGTTGATAAAATGCGTAAAGTCTGTATGTGAGCATGTGATGGAGTAACGTTCAGAGCTGAAAAGTTACTTGAATCTACTCGAATTAAACTATATAATAAAATTAAAATAGCGCTTGTTTACGATGAACTTATTAAAACAGCTGTGAATAGTATAAATCGTATGTTCCCTCAATATGAAGAGGTGGCTGCTAAATTGCTTATTCTAAAATTTTATCGAGAAGCATGAAGTATTAAAACAAATAAAGAATATCCGCATATGAAGGAAGTTATTGCTAAGGGAATCAAACACAATCGTTATAATAAAACTTTATTTAATAGTTATAGCGAAGCTGAAATTGATGAAATTAATAGTTACATCGATGTTGAACGCGATTATCTTTTTACTTACAAATCGTTATATACGTTTTTTACTAAATATTGTATTAATTACGCTAAAAACAAAAAATTGGAATTACCACAACATTGTTATATTAGAATTGCAATGGTACTTTTTTCTGATGAAGACAAAAGTGTTAGACTACAATATGTTAAAGAATTTTATAATGCTATAAGCAATCACATGTTTACAGTCGCAACACCAATTATGTTGAATGCTGGTACCAAATGACAACAATTATCATCATGTGTTTTAAGTAAAACGGCTGACAATGCGCATAGTATTATGGATTCTACTAAGAATATTGCTATTTATTCCAAATATAAAGGTGGTACAGCATTAGATATTACAGATATTAGAGCAAGCGGAAGCTATATTATGGGGAACAATGGAATTAGTAGCGGACCAGTACCCTTTTTAAAGATTGTAGAAGCTACAATTAAGGCGTTTAATCAGGGCTCGGACCGTCCTGGTGTTTGCTGTATTTATTTTCCTTGGTGGCACCGTAATGTGAAGGATTTAGTTGTACTTAAAAACAATAATGGAACAGAGGAAAATCGTGCACGTAATCTTCAATATTCGATTAAATTAAATCGCTTATTTATTCAGCGAGTACTAGATGACAAAGACATTACCCTATTTTCGCCACACGAAGTACCGGATCTTAAAAATAAATTCGGAAAAGAGTTTGATGAAACTTATTTAAAATATGAAGCAAAAACATCAGGTATTCATAAAAACACAATAAGAGCACAGGATTTGATGGCGTTGATATTTAAAGAAAGAGTGGAAACAGGAAATATTTATATGTTTCATGAAGAGAATGTGAATGAAATGTCTATGTTAAATAGATATATCAATTCATCTAATCTATGTGCTGAGATAACTTTGCCTAGTAGAGCCTCTAAACTAATAGAGGAAAAATTAACATTATTAAAAAATAACAAATATGAAATTTCTAAAATATATGATTCAGGCGAAATAGCTTTGTGTAATTTAGCATCTGTTAATTTATATAAATTTGAATATTTAAATGATGTGGAAAAACAAAAACTTATTTCTATCATTATTAGAGCTATGGATAATACCATAGATTTAGCTGAATACCCGGTGCAAGAGGGTTTTGTCACTAATATTAACTATCGCTATCTAGGGATAGGAGTATTGAATTTTACTAATTATTTAGCTAGTAAAAAAATTGTCATTGACGACTCTAAAGCCTTAGACGAAACAGCAAAAATATTTGATGAACTAAGTTGATTAATTATCAATGCATCAGCTGATTTAGCGATTGAAAAAGGGGCATTTCCAAAATTTTCAGAAACGAATTGAGCTAAAGGTGATTTACCAATAATGCGAGCTAATAAAAAAGCACTGAACTTAACAACGTATAAACCTGATTATGATAAATGGAAAATACTATCTAAAAAGATAGTTGCAACTGGTTTGCGTAACGCTCAATTAATGGCAATTGCGCCAACAGCCACTAGTGGTAAGGCAATTAATGCAACTGAAAGTATTGAACCTATCCAACATTTCTTTTACAAAGAAGATGGCAAAATTAGCTTACCAACATTAGCACCTAACATTGCTAAAAATGGAGACTATTATAAAACCGCTATAGATTGTGACCAATACATGTTAATTAAGTTAGCGGCTATTCGTCAATGTTATTTGGATCAAAGCCAATCAATCAATGTCTATTTTAAAAAAGTTACTTCTTTAACTGATTTTTCCATGTTACATTTTTATGGTTTTATATTAGGTGTAAAAACTTTTTATTATTGTAAAACAGAAAAAGATGATGTAGAGGAAATTTGCGAAAGCTGTACATAATTTAAAATATTTATTTTTACTATACATATAAAACCTGTATTAACTATCATCATAGATATGTGTTAATACAGGTTTTATCAAATGTTAAGAATTGATGTATACAGATTTTAATTTTTCCCTACACTTTTATATTTTTTACTTCATTTAAATTATCAACTACTTTATGTTGAGTTTTGCATTGTTATAGTAGACACAATATTACAAAAAATAAAACCTTTTATTTACACAAAAGGTTTTATTTTATTATTTCATTTACTAATATTTATTTCATTAATCTAAGTAAATCGTTAAAAATCATTTTTTCTTCATCTGTTCTTACTACATATAAAGGATACTTTGAAGTTTTATCTGATATTTTTAGTAAATCATCGTACTTTTGAAGATTCAATGTTTTTGATAATTTCAAATCTAATAAAGGTAATGCATTTACAATTTTTTCACGCATTGATTCTGAATTTTCACCTATTCCACCTGTAAAAACAATTGCATCAATTTTTCCATCAAGTTCGTTAGCATAAGAAGCAATGTAACTTACAACTCTAGCTACATATGCATCAAGAGCAAATGTAGCATCTTTATTTCCTTCTCTACTAGCTTTACCGATATCTCTAAAGTCACTTGATACACCTGATAACGCAAGCATTCCAGATTCCTTATTTAGGATATTAACAATTTCTTCTGCACTCTTATTTAATTCTTGTGCCATATATGAAACTACAGCTGGGTCAATATCACCAGATCGTGTTCCCATGATTAAACCTTGTAATGGAGTTAAACCCATTGAGGTATTAACAGACTTACCATTTTTTACGGCGCAAATACTCGCACCATTACCTAAATGACAGTTAATGATATTTACATCTTTTCTATTTAATTCCTTTGCAATACGTTCAGTGATGTATTTGTGGCTAGTCCCATGCATTCCATATCGTCTAACATAATGTTCTTTATACCAAGCTTGAGGTACTGCGTACATTCATGCTGTTTTAGGCATAGTAGTATGAAATGAAGTATCAAAAACTGCTACGTTTTGAGCTTTAGTTAATTCTTGAAAAGCTTTAATTATATTTAATTCACCTGGGTTATGTAAAGGCGCTAATTTTGAGAACTTATCAATATTTTCCATAACTTTAGGGCTATCGATTAGGACAGAGTCACTATAGATTTCCCCACATTGAACTACACGATGGCCAA
Organism: Ureaplasma sp. Hg1; assembly: GCA_021378535.1. Taxonomy (GTDB): domain Bacteria; phylum Bacillota_I; class Bacilli_A; order Mycoplasmatales; family Mycoplasmoidaceae; genus JAACJV01. The sequence goes on from JAACJV010000013.1 coordinate 13,918, forward strand.
CACCAACAATTTCTTTTAAATCACCAATAATATTATGTTTTTGTAATTGTTCAATTAATAATTTAATTGCCTCTTTATGATTGTTTAATGATTGCTTAAATGTATATTTTTGGTCATTACATTTGATTGTAAAAACACCATCTACATGAATTCTTTCTGCTATCCCACTAGCCAATAATTTTTTTGTCTTCAAGTCAATTGCTTGAAATTTTAATGATGACGATCCACCATTAACAATTAATACTTTTTTATCCATTTTTTCTCCTATTTATTATTGTTTTATTTGTATATAATACGGTAAAAATTAATTTCTACATTAAAATTATATAGCAATAAATGAAATATGTTAAATATTGCACTCTTTTTAGGTTATTTTATTAATATGTATTTTTAACTAAAAAAGGATTTAAAAATACCTAGTGAATAGTAATTGTTGATAAATATTTGCATAATGAAATTTCACAAAATAACAATACATCATTATTTTGTTACATTATGATATTTTAAACAAGCATTATGATTAGATTATATATATAATAAAATAGATGGTAAAGAAGGAGCTAAAATGGATAAAAAAGTACTAATTATTAGTAGATATTCTTACACTTCTAATACCAAAGATGGTAAATATGTCAATAATCTAATTACGTTATTGACAAATAAAAAATATATTGTTGATGAATTCCATCTTCTTGATTTGGACGAAGATGATGATTCTTTAATAAATAACAAAGTAAATAATATTGAAATGGAAGACTATGAAAATGATTTTCACGCTTTAAAAAGTGCTTATAATGGGAACATGCCTAGTGATACTTATCGTATGAAGGATATGTTTAAAACTGCAAGAGAAATTATTTATGGTGCTATAGCCATTAATGATTACACCTGTATAATAGACACTAGTGTTTTATATTTAAAGGATATCTTTGAATTGCCTAATTATATTTTTGTACAATTAAAAGGACATGATTCATATAATGGAAAAATTTATAAAAGTCATATTTTAAATTTTATAAATAAGCAAAAATTATTAACTGTAGGTCTTTTAAATCCATTGAAAAAAGTTTCAAATATTGTTACTTTTAATGATTCAAAATGAATTAATAAAAATGCTAGAAAATTTATTATTTCACCTGTTTACAAAGACATCCTATCCAAGACACCAGATATTAGACACAAATTAAAAATCATTAACTACGGGAAAATTGATTTATATTACAAACGAACCGATAAATTAAGAAAATATGCCGTTTTAATTAATGACAGTATCTATATTTGAGGCAAAGCTAAAAAGAACCGTAAGAAATATATTAGTAAGTATATTTATTTACACAAACCTTTTGCTCAAGATGATTTACAAGGTATTCAGAAGCGCGCTAAATTTTTAATTAGTTTTAGTGACCGCGAATATTACCCAAGTAATATAATTGAATCATTGTCGAACGGGACACCAATTATTATCCAGGATAACTATGACGATGCTAGTTGATTCACAAATAAAAATAAAAATGGCCTTCTATTAAAACATAACCGGAGTAAAAATAATTTAGTTAAAGATATAGACCGTTTTATTGAAATAAATGATGCTCAATATGACAAACTTTGTGCTAATGCTTTAACTTTTGCTCAAAAAAATTTTAGTTTTAGCAAATTTGAAAAATCTTGAACAAAAGTATTAAGTGAAATAGGCAGAAATTATAAAAATGAAAGTATAGCCATTCAAGAGCATTGTGTATTTTTAAAAGACCGTCACGAACTTTGACTAGATGCAAGAAAAAACAAAGAAGATTTAGATAGTCAACTTCCTAGTGATTTAATTGAAGAAGAAGAAAATATTGATAATCCAGACTTATTAGATGAGCCTGTAGAAGAGAACAATCCGGTAGAAATTACTGATACTGAAGAAATAGTTGCAACGAAACCAGTATTTACAAAGAAATTAAAACCATCAGATGCTAAAAAAATTACTCCATCTAAAGAGACTGTTTCTAAAAAAGCGAAAACTAGAAAAAAACTTATAGTTAAAAAGGCTTTAAAGGCCACAAGTACTAAAAAAGTTGATCCACCTAAAATAAAGACTGTAAAATTACAGCCTACCAAACAACTTGATGTTCAACCTAAAACGAAGACTGTAAAATTGGATCCTACCAAACAACATGAAGTTGAACCTAAAACAAAAACTGTAAAATTACATCCTACAAAACAACTTGATGTTCAACCTAAAACGAAGACTGTAAAATTGGAACCTACCAAACAACATGAAGTTGAACCTAAAACGAAGACTGTAAAATTACATCCTACAAAACAACATGAAGTTGAACCTAAAACGAAGACTGTAAAATTGGAACCTACCAAACAACATGAAGTTGAACCTAAAACAAAAACTGTAAAATTAGAACCCGCCAAACAACGTGATGTTTCATCTAAAGGCACTATTCCTAAACAAACAAAAACCAAAAAGAAACCAAAGGTTAAAAAAGAAACTAAAAATCTACCAAAGACCAATAATATAATTATGGCAGGAGATTCTCCAAAAATAGAATCAACAAGTAAAATTATTCCAGATAAAAATAAAAAAAATATTATTAGTAAATCAACTAAAAAAGCTACTACGACTAAAATTCCTAAAAAACAAGCCTCTTCTAAAATAAAATAACGACTTAATTTAAAAAATTAAATCGTTATTTTAGGTTGATAACTATATAATAGCTTTCAACACATTTCATCTTCGTTCAAGCTGTAATAACTTTCAACTTCGCCCACAAGTTCAAAACCCAGGTCTGTTAATAGTGACATTAATTCATGATTATTTTTAGCAACTTTAAAATAAATTTTCTCATTTAAATGGAAACCTTGGTGATGTGTAATTAATATTTTAATAGCGGCATCATCTAATTTCAAATGTTGGAAGGTAGGTATGAAAAACAACACTAGTTCCACACCATCACGGTAATTAATTAAGCCAGCAAACCCAACAGGCGTATTATTAACATTAACAATTTTAAAAATAGGTTCATAAATTCATTGAGATTTTTTTCCAACTAAACTTCGAAAATATTTAAATATTTCACGTTTTTTATCTAAACCTGATTGGTACATTTTTGATTGCTTTAAATAATCATATGAATTAGTTCATAGTGAGAGAAAAATATTTTCATCTCTTCTAGTTAATTTCATTTGCACCATTGTATAATGACTGTCAATTTTTATTCGATTCATAATTCCCTTATTTTTAATCATTATAACAAGATTACTTTCGCATTGATAAATTATCTTATAGTAAATTTAATTGTGATAAGAAAGTTTACTTGATTTTCACAAGTCACTTTACTAAAAAATGGATGTAAGTACACATCCACGGGTATAATATGGTATATTATAGTGTGTATACAAATTTTTATATTAAGGAGGTATAATTTTGAACATAAATTTTAATAAAAAAAGTAAGGTAAGTGAGTTGCCTGCAGAAGGCGTCAGGGCACCTAATAAAAAACAGCAAATTGGTTTTATTTCAGCGATTGTAATGGTCGTCGGATCATGTATTGGTTCTGGGATATATATTAAGAATGCTTCTATTTATTCTTACGCGCAAGGTTCGATAGCTTGAGCTATTGTTTCTTGAGTTGTTGCGGCCATCGGTGTATTAACACTTGGTTTAGCTTTATTGGAAATAGCATCAGTTAATACTAATAGTAATAGTGGTGTATTAGGGTGGGCAAATAAATTCACAACAAAATTTGTTAGTAATTCCACGAGAAGCTTTATGTTATATTTATTTTTACCTATTGATCATGTCGCAATGGCATATTATGGTTTACTATATATTCAAATGGCTTTTAATTGAAGTGTACCATGATGGGGGTTGATGCTCTTATCATTGGCGATTGGATTATGATTTATGTTTGTTTCAGGGATATCTCTAAGAGCCGGAAACTTGCAAAATTGGATTAGTACAATAGTTAAGTTTTTTCCATTAGTTATAGTATTTATTGTTGGATTTATGAGTGTTAATCCAACCACCGCTAGTAGCGGACATGTTGACTGAGATGTAGCTAATCACAGCGAAACACCGTTTGAAAATATAAGTCCAGCGCTTGGAATGTTTGCATCGATTCCAGCAATTTATTTTGCATTTGATGGGTTTTATACAGCATCATCAATCGTGACGGAAATGAAAGAACCCAAAAAGGCTCCAATGGCTATTATTGTGGGTATTTCGGCTATTACATTTATTTATGTTTTAATATCACTATCTGTTTTATTTTCTTCATCAGATGGAAATTTTAATAAAATTTCTAAAATCCAAAATAATCAAGCTCTAAAAGCGAGCATAGATGTACTAGTTGCAATTGGTATTTTTGGAATCCTTAATGCATATTCATTAATGGCGCCACGCGTCTATGAAGATGCCATAGCAAATGATCAGATGCCATTAATGTCGCGTTACAAAGGAAAATTGAATAGCCATCGACCAGTGGTTGGTACATTTACATATTTTGCAATTTACATTCCATTTTTTGTATTATTTAGTTTAATCGGTGCTTTAGCGTATTTTGATCTTGGACATTACGGTGGCCAGGGTGGTTTTACATTCATAGGGAATGACAGTCATGTTGCAGGACTCTATTCTATTATTGATTTAATATCCAATTGAACGTCCGTATTTATATTTGGTGCTATTGTTGTATCAGTTATAGGCGGTTTAATTAACCGTAAAACAAAAAAAATAGAAGTTAAAAAGAGCAAATTATTTGTTCCTTGTGCAATTATTTCAAGTATTATTTCTGGAGTTGGGATTCTATTTGTATTTATAGATACTTTTGCAGATTGTGGTATGATATATGCAGCAGGCGATACCGCTGATGAGGCAGGTATTCTAGTTCAAGTTATAAGCTTATTTATATTTATATTTGTTTCAATTTTACCAGACCCAATTTGGGACTTATGGAAAAAACATCACCCAGTAAAAAAATACGATATGCTCGAAAATTAAAATAATAATATTTCGCATTAATAAAAAAATTAAATTATTAGTAATTTAATTTTTTTTTAATATAATTAGAATGATCATAAAATATTAGAACTCATTGTTATTAATAAGCAATTATATAAATTGATTTATAACGTGTACAAAAGAATAGAGGTTAAATTTAAAAATAAAATATTTAAATTTTAGTTAATATCACCATTATTTTTGCTATAATATCATTGCAAGATAACGCAGATGTAGTTCAGTGGTAGAACGCAACCTTGCCAAGGTCGAGACGCGAGTTCGATTCTCGTCATCTGCTCCATTTTACAAAAATAATCATAACGCTTATTGCGTGTGATTTTTTTTAATATATTTATCTTTTGTGTATAATCTTTATTATGAATAGTAAATTAAACGACAAATTTGTTTTACAACACAAGCAAATAAAAAATTATATAAAGAAAAGTCAAAGAATATTTTCTAAGGATAATATAGTGGATATTGAACCCTTTATAATGTGATCTGCATTAATAGTAGGAATAATACTACCATTTTTCTTTCATATCATTTATAGTATTCCTGGAGTTGGCGGTACATTTAATGAACTTTTGATGGTTTGTTCCACAATTATTTTTCCGCCCGTCGCATTATCTATTATTTCCTACCGTTATTTTTCACAAGTTCTAGATACAGGTATATGGTTATTATTTCTTTATCAACCGATTATAAGTATAATAGGTGACATAGTAAGCTCAGTAGGGGGAAATTTAGGTTACACTAATTTTTTTCTAATTGTGAGTGTTTTAGTACCTTTTCTATTATTGGTTGCAACTTTTTATGGGTCACCATCTTTACGTGAACATTTTCTAGAATTCAAAAAGAATATCGTTATCATGGCCGCTATATGATTTGTTGGGATAATTATTATTTTCGCATTATATTTTAGTTTAGCTGAAATATATACTGTTTGTAAAGTTAATACAGATGTTGCAAATCAAGATCGTTTAGCTATCCTAAAAAACAGTGTCTACGGAATAATAGTATTGTTTTTTTCATCGGTTATTATTGCTCCATTTATAGAAGAGATATGCTATCGTTTTGGTATTTTCAATGTTTTAAATAACGAATGATTTGCAATTTTTGTAAGTGCCATTTTCTTTGCAAGTCTGCATATTGGTGGTTCATCTGAATGAGTTATGTTACCAATGTATTTACCAATGGCTTTAATTTCTGCAATTTCATATTATTTTACTAGAAATACCGCAATTTCAATTAACTTACATGTTGCCTATAATTTATTAATGTTTATTCTAATTATAGTGGCTAAATAAACAAATCATTATTTTCATCATAATAGAATTATGATAATAATGATTTATGATAATATTAATTATAGGTTTTAGACCTATAAAAAAGTATGTCAATATTATCAATTTTTTTAGTTCCATTTATTATATATTTTAATGCCTTTTGTTGTAGTAAAATTATCCGTCGCTTTATTCCGAGGATTAATAGTTACTTAGCATTTGCATTAGGTTTTTTAATGCTTTTTGCAATGTTAGCTATTGTTACAATACCTATTATGACTATTAATGTTGATTACAAATTATTTTCCTATTATCTCTTAACCTACCAGTTATTTTTAGTTTTAATATATTTATTAAATTGACGATATTTTTTTACTACTTATTATATTAATATTAAAGCGCTCCTTCTATTTATTTTAGGTGTTTTAGTTTTCTTTGGAGTTTGAGCTATGACGTGAAATTGGGGCGCTACTTCTTTTGATAATAACGTCTACAATCAATTGAATCAATACTTCATTATAAATCAAGTTGGAACAAATAGTATTTGGACGTCTAATTCATTATTTGATTCATATCTTTTTAATGCAGTGAATAAAGTATTAATTAATGCCTTCCATGTTAAGGAAATTACGATTTATATGAAATATACTGCAACAATGGTTTACAGTATTTTTTGTAGTGCTATTTTAATTGGGGCTTTTTTCGATAAAAATAGAATCAATAAATTGGATGTTTTATATTTTGTTGCAACCATTATTTTCCTAGGTTCAGTTCCTTATTTATTTGGTGAGTCAGCAATTTTAAGTAATATTTGAATTATGATGCTACTAATAACATTATTAAAAGTTCATAACATTGATGAAACCAAAATGAAACAATCAGAAGTAGTTATATTGGTTAACATGGTTACTCTGGCTGCATTTGCAATTAGTCCTGATAGTCTAATAGTAATAGTGATATGTAATTTCCTTATGTGTAGTTTAAGTTACATAAACAAACGAAACAAGGCGACTGATTACAATATAACAATGTTATTTTCGTCATTTTTAATTCTTGTAATGAGTATTAATTCAATTAATTATGTGGCAGGGATCACACTTATTTTAGTTGTTGTTGTCTTGTATATTATTTATTTCTTAATTAGAAACACGTCAATAATTTATCACGCTACAACATACGTTGATAAACAGTTAATGCATTATATAAAACCAATAATGTATTCAATTTCTGCTATTGTTTTAGCTATATCATTTATTATATTTGCAATAGTCGACAACTATAAATTTGACCAGAATAGTTGAGTCTTTAATGATTTAAAAGGTGTACCTTTGGACCAAAGTAATTTATTCTACTGAATAGTTAATGCTGGATTTTGGATTATTAATATTTTTCTATTATACATTGCATTATATTGAGAGCGTTTTGGCACTGAAAAAAAATATATAAAATATGCCCCAATTACAATAACTAATTTTATGATTTTCTGGAATCCCTTTAGCACTAATTTGTTTGATAAAATGTTATTAGCGAGTAATGCTAATACTATTCAATCGCTATTTCTTTTATCAGCGGTCCCGATAATTATTAGTTTGATGAATCAAACTAATAATTCGCCACGATTAAACTACAAATTTGGTATGATTTGTTTAATGGGAGCAATATCTTTAATAATTATGTTTTATATTAATTATCGATAGGAGAAATATTATGAATAGAAAAAATGCAGAAAATAATTTATCAGAACTAAAGCAAAAACTTAAACAATACGAATACGAATACTATGTTCTAGATAAACCATCAGTTACAGATTATGAATATGATCAATATCTAAAATCATTAATTACAATTGAAAAAGAATATCCTGATTTGATAACTAAAGATTCGCCATCTCATCGTGTAGGTGGCGAAATTGCGTCTAAATTTAATAAGGTTAAACATCTTAATCCAATGATGTCATTGGGGAATATTTTTAATATCGAAGGGCTTAATAAATTCAATAGTGATATGCTTAAAAATGTAGCATCTAATAAAATATTAAGTTATGTAGTGGAACCTAAGATTGATGGTCTAGGAATTTCATTAATATACGAAAACTCATATTTAAGTCGCGCCGTCACTCGTGGCGATGGTGTTTTTGGTGAAGATGTTACTTCAAATGTAAAAACTATTAAATCAATTCCATTAAAGATTGACGATAAATATCGTAATAATGTAATTGAAATAAGAGGGGAAATATATCTTAGTAAAAGTGATTTTATTAATATTAATGAATCTTTAGACGGCTTAAAAAGATTCGCTAACCCGAGAAATGCGGCGGCAGGGACTTTGCGGAATTTGGACTCATCCATTGTCGCGAGCAGAAATTTGAAAGCATATTTATATTATATTCCTGAGGCAACAAAGATTAATATTCACACGCAATATGAAGCAATCTTGTGATTAAAAAAGAATGGATTTAGTACTGCTAAAATTATTTTCCATGCGGAAACTTTAGACATGGTTAAAGAAGAAATCGAACATTTATCTAGTTTGCGCAACGATCTTCCATACCAAATTGACGGCATAGTTATTAAAGTAAATGAATTTGAACTATATGATGAAATTGGATATACTTCAAAGTTTCCCAAATGGGCTATTGCATATAAATTTCCTGCAACAATAGCATGCACAAAACTACTAGATATTATAACTACTGTCGGTCGAACAGGAAGAATAAGTTATGTAGCTAAACTAGAACCAGTATTATTAGATGGTTCAACAATTAGTGCTGCGACTTTACATAATGCAGAATTCATTAGTGAAAAAAATATTATGATTAACGATGATATTAAAATTTATAAAGCTGGCGATGTTATCCCTTACGTGATGGGCGTTGCTGACATTAAAAAAAGATCTGATAATCAAGTGACATGAATAGCTCCAACATTATGTCCTAGGTGTCATCAAATATTAATTAAACCTGAAGGTGAAGTTGATCAAAGGTGTGTTAATGAAGATTGCCCAGCGCGAATTATAGGTAATCTAATTTACTATTGTAGCCGAGTTGCTATGAATGTGGAAGGTTTAAGTAATTCCATTATTACAAAACTATATGAGGCAAATATTATTACAACGATTCCAGACATATATAAAATTGAACAAAAATCATATGACATCATAAATGGAAATTTTCTAATCAAAGAGAAGAGCTTTAGAAAACTTGTTAATGCCATTAACATAACTAAGCAAAATTCATGCGAACGTCTTTTGACTGGACTTGGAATCCGTCACATTGGTAATAATGTAGCAAAGGTTTTAGCTAAACATTTTAAATCCATTGATGCAGTTCGTTTAGCAACTTATGAAGAATTAATAAGTGTTAATGAAATAGGAGATAAAATGGCCAACTCTATTATTAAATATTTTAGTAATAGTAATAATTTGGAAGTAATTAAAGAATTAAAAAATTTAGGCGTAAATAGCGAATATAAACAAGTACTAGATAGCCAAATTTTAGATCAAATAGGTCTATTTGATAACGAAAGTAATAAAAAAATAGTAAAAATTAGTGAAGATAATAAAAAATTTATTAATAAAAGTTTTGTTATTACTGGTTCTTTTTCAATTAGTAGAACGATGATTAAACAAATTTTAGAGGAAGTTTATTTATGTAAGGTTTCCTCTACTATCACAAAAAAAACTGATTTTTTACTTGCTGGTTTAAATGGAGGTAGCAAACTAGAAAAAGCAGAAACATTGGGAATTTCTATTATAAACTATGAATTTTGAAGAAATTAAGTAATTTATTTATTAATAATACTAATAGCATTAATTATTTAGGTAAAATTAATATATTAGTATCGATGGAGGTTTTTGTATGAGGGATTTGAAAAACAATAAATCATTAAATAATTTTGGTAGACATGATAATACACTTCAAGAATATGAAATAAAACTTCGAGAGGAGCGGCTTAATAAAATGGTGCAACTAAAGAAGGAACGTGAACTTGCTAGGGGAATTGGCGATGTTTTTGGAGACGATTTAGTTAATGAAGTTAAGCAACCTAAGAGTGAAAAAGATGCTTTTAAAATACATTTAGAGAGAATTCGAGAGTTTGAAAAATCCGAACGTTCAAAGCCGAAACAAAAAACTAAAATAGGTAAGCCAACTGCAATCAGAAGTTTACCGAAAAAGCATTCGATAAATACCACTATCGCTAAAAAAACATCTTCAACTAAAATTAACTCTTCTAAAAGAATAGTCACAACTAAAAAGGCAACAGTGGTAACTAAACCTACAACTACAAAGCCATCTAAGGTTAATGCAACAAAAATTATGACTCCGAAAGTGGCAGCCACTAAAAAAGCGAAGGTTAATGCAACAAAAACTAGAGTTGCTAGAAATCCTATAACCACTAAACCGCTAACAAGAGTAAAAAAACTAGCAGTTAAAAAAGTGGCATCAACTAAATCTGCAACTGTTAAAAAGCCGATAACTAAGAAATCGTCAACTACTAAGTTAGCAACGACAGCTAAAAAACCTACTGTTAAAAAAGTAGCTAAAACAAAACATGTAGTAGCATCTAAAAAACCTGCAGCAAAAAAAGCAGCAATAGTTAAAACAACTACAGCTAAAAAACCTGCAACTGCAAAAACCACGGTAGCTAAAAAAGTAACAGCAGTTAAAACAACCGCTGCTAAAAAACCAGTTGTTAAACAATTGGCCAAAACAAAACATGTAGTAGCACCTAAAAAACAAACTATTAAAAAAGTAGCTAAAACTAAATCTATAGCTGCCAAAAAACCAATAGTTAAAAAAGCTTCTTCCATTAAAAAACCTTTAGTAAAACCAAAAACAAAGACAGTACCAAATAGTAAATTAAAAACCAAAAGTAAATAAGAGCCTTCTTAAAATTTTAAGCTTAAGGTTCTTTTATTTTAGAAAAAGATTTATAATAAATTATTATATATAAATCTTTGGGGCAGGGTGTAATTCCCGATCGGCGGTATAGTCCGCGACTTTCTTATGAAATTGAGCTAGTGTAATTCTAGTGCCGACAGTATAGTCTGGATGAAAAAAGATAAAATCGATAGTGATATCGTATTATTTCTCGCACCCCATGAAGGAGTTTTTATGGGTTTTAGAAATTGTTACGAAGACAAAATTATTATTAGGCAAATTACAATAGCAGGAATGTTCTTAGGGCTTTCTATTATTAGTTCTTTTATATTCTCCTTTGCTATTATTCTTGGAGGCTTTTTAACATTAGACATTTCGATTATTTTTATTATTCCAATTGTTTTCTGTTGTGGCATTTGATGGGGCGTGTCGGCTTCAATAATTCAAGGATTTTTTACATTGATATGATCTGGAGCAGGCGGATGGATTGGTTCAATTATTCTAATTATTACAAATCTTACTGTTGTTTTTATTTTATGGACTTTTGAACAATATTGCCAAATTAAGAATCGTAAATTAAAATGAACTATTATTTATAGTTTATTAGTACCAATTTTAATGATTATCTTAAGTGCTTTAAACGGTCTGATATTTACACCTTTATACTGGTGGTTTTTAGGTATAATAGATAGCCCCTCCTTTGTTGAAGCGACATATTATGCCTCACATACATCTGGGACTAACGCCTATTTATTAGGCTTTAAAAATTATTGAAATGGAATTTTTGCATTATACTGTCTCTTTAATTTTATTAAATTCACTATTGTAGCATTAATTATGATTCCGATACACACATTATTAATTTACAAGTATCAATTAAAGCCTAATATAGATTTAAATTAATCAACGATGTAAAAGTTTATCTATTGTTATCTAATTCTATTATAATATAATAGTTATGAGGTGTTTTATACTATGGAAGATAGAAATTTTGATTTTACAAAAAAATGTATTATTTGAAAAGCAGCAAACTATATCACACTTGATTCGAAAAAAGTTGATGATGGTTGCAATATACAAGAACCTTTTTGTAAAGATTGCTATAATTCTTTACACGAAATAGTACCAAGATCAAAATTATGTAGTTTATGTCGTAATAATTATTTACCCATGTTTTTGGATAAATATGATGATGTTACGGCTAATGGTTGAATTGAATGCGGTGGTTTTGCAACACATCAACAATGTGCTTTTGAGTTTAAACTAATTATTAATTTAACTCTTATTTTAGAAATACTGATTAATCGTAATTCTTCAAATGAAAATATCAAACCATACCCATACCTTATCCTTGAAACAGCGGTACGCGAACTTAATATATTTTTAAAAATCCCATATATAAGAAACATTAAATGAGACAAAGAGTTGACAGAAATTGTCGAAATAATCGGTCAAGCAATAAAAAAAATTAATCTTTCTGATGAGGAACTAAATAAACTAAATAATAGTGTGCACTACTTAGTTAATCATTCAAAAGAAAAATATTATAATGATATTAATCATATATGTTCAATTATTAAAGCAACATATAGTTATTGAAATGAGGATGATACTGCTTTAAGCAATAAAAGAATGTTTGAGTTACCAGAGTGTTTTAGCGAATTACTAATCGCAGAATTTAATGCAACTAAAATAGGATTTGATCAATTAACTTCGCCTTTCAGGATTGAAAGTGAAAATTTTGACCAAGACTCAATTATGCAAAGTAGAATAGTTTGATTGATAATTTTTAGTGAAAAATTATCAAAACTTAAATATTGAAATTTAAGTGTTGATATGTTGATAGAACAAGCTTTATTATCACGTCTAAACTATGTTTTAGAACAACAAAAAAATAATAATTATCTTGATTTAGTTATTAATGAAATTATTAAGTTTAAAAATGATGCAGAAGCAAATAACATTATATCTGGTCATTTTCTTAGTTTATTTTTAAAAGTAGTTAAAAATTACAAGGATGAAAAGAAATCAGTACAAACAAGGAAATTGGAGATTTAAAATGAATAACATAATAAGAAAAGCAATTATTTTGGCAGCTGGGAGCGGAACTAGAACGCTGCCCGCAACTAAAGCTGTGCCTAAAGAAATGCTAGCAGTTTATGATAAACCAGCGATTCAATGAATAGTAGAAGAATGTATTCATGCAGGGATTAGTGAAGTTTTAATAATTATTAATGACAATAAAGTTTCAATTCCTTTACATTTTGATAATAATCCAGAGCTTGAAGCCGTTTTACATTCGAAAAAGAAGAATCATGCATACAAGAAAATTCATAATATTGGCAAGAATATAAAAATTAGTTATTCCTACATTAATGAACCTAAAGGTACGGGCGATGCAATACTTAAATCAAGTGAATTCGTTGGAGAAGAACCTTTTGCATTACTATTAGGCGATGATGTTGTTATTAATGATTTTACTCAGCAACCAGCTATATTGGAATTAATGAACGCGTACGCAAGATTTGAAACAACTATTTTAGGAGTTAAAGAAACTATTTTTGAAGACATTCCATTATATGCTTCTGTTGACCCTAAAGGTGCTATCGATCTTCGAAAAAGCCGGGACTTTGAAATTTCTAATATTGTTGAAAAACCAAAAATTCAGAATGTTAGCTGTCCATATACATCAATCGGCCGTTATATTTTAACCAAAGATATTTTTAAAGCACTTGAAAAAACAAAAATTGATCGCTTTGGAGAACTAGAGTTAGTAGACGCAATTCATCATTTACTTAAAGTTGACAAGGAGAAAGTTTTTGCCCATATATTTGCGGCGAAGCATTATGATATAGGAAATCGTGTAGGTTTATTTGAAGCAAACTTACGTCTGCTGTTAGAAGATGGGAAATGTAAGGATCGAATAATTGAAATAATTAAAAAAAGTTTAACTGAAAATGGAGAAGATTGATAAATATTTATGTAATTATAAATTTACATCATATAGAGAAAAGAGGCTAATTTACTAAATGGCTTCTTTTTTAATATATTAAAAAGCAATAGAAATTTAAAAGTATAAGATTTTTTTATTAAGTTATCTTGTAGCAATGATAAAATTCTAGATATTAAAAAGGATTTGATATTGATGTACGGGCACAATAGTTATCTAAACGAAATGATATGTTAAAAATATTTTCAATCAAATGAGCGATAATCACAGACATGTAACAGATTCATAAAACAATAATTAAGGACATTAATTACAACACGTAAAATTAGTATATTTTTAGTATCTATTATATTTAAAAAATTAATTTAAAAAAACATTGACACTCGAATTTATGTATGTATAATATTATAGCGTAGTCCATAGGGTTAATTCCTAAGGACTATGGAATGATCTTTGAAAACTAAATAGAATCCGTC
>JAACJV010000014.1 GCA_021378535.1 Ureaplasma sp. Hg1
TCATACTGATATCGCCATTTAAACCGTTTACAAAAATACATAATGTATCAACTTTATTGGCAACTGGATCAATCATTATAGTTGGAACAGGTAATTTTATTTTATTGAAAATAGTTACGGACTTATGAATCCGAGATTTGTTAAAACGTTGCATATTGCCCTCCTAAATAATATCCTTAAATCAGATATCCTTGATTTTAAACGATTTATTGTGTAAATAGTTAAGAATTCCAGCATCACTAGTGAATGAAAAAGTTAACTTGTATGATGCTAAAGCCTGATATTTATACCGCGAATCCTTATTAACTGACTTATTTGTATATTTTCTTTCACCTAATAGTGGATGATTAATAAAGTTCATATGAGCACGTATTTGATGAGTTCGCCCGGTTATTAATTCAATTTCTAAAAGACTATATTTTTGATTAAATTTTCACGTCTTATATTTGGTGATAATTTCCTTACTATTTTTGATTTGATCTAAACTAACATAAACTTTATTTAACTGACTATCTTTATATAAATAGTGATGTAATGTATTTCCTTTGGGTGTTAGTTCACCATATACTACGCAAAGATAATACTTTTTAATTTCTTTATCTCTAATTTTCTCATTTAAAATTTTTAAAGCTTCTGCATTTTTAGCAGCGATTACAATTCCACATGTATTTCTGTCAATTCGATTAACTAATGACGGCTCAAAACTAAGCTCGTCCTCAGGATTTCATTCACCTTTATCATACAAATAATGTTTCATACGATTTAGTAAAGTATCAATTGTATGGCTATTGTCTTCGTGTACTACTAAACCTGGTGGTTTATTCATAATTAGGATGTTAGCATCTTCATAAACTGCTTTAATTTTATTTGAAACATTTAGAAAATCAAAATTTTTATCTGTATTGAAATAACTTTCATCAAGATATATTTTAATAATATCGCCTTCAACTAGTTTGTAGTCAATATCTACTTTCTTATTATTTACTTTAATATCCTTTTTTCTTATTATTTTATACATAACAACTCGCGAAATTTTAGGAATTGCCTTTAAGATGAAATTATCTAGACGCTGGTTAGCATCGTTAGTTTTTATTTTGAATTCTTTTAACATTAATTATCAATAAACGGTGCAAAATTAAGATTTGTACCGCACTCCTTTATGTCGATGGTTTCTAAATATTTAGTTAGTGTTTTAGATACTTCTTTTTGTGTTTTATAAAGCAAAGAAAGATCGATATATTGTAAATACATAAGACTATTACTAGCTGCTAAAACTAATAAAATTAAACTATCAATTTTTGATTGTGGAACACAACTAAAAATTGGAGCTTTCTCAATTATAATAAAAAATTTATTTAAGAACAAACTAATATCCTGAAGATAAGTTTGATAGTCCTTATCATTAGTTATTTTTTCGTAAGTAAAATAATTTTTTTGCCCTCTTGCTTCATGGTATTTAAATTTACTAACATATTTTATTACTTTGTCATTGGATTTAAAAGTACTAATCGTAATAGTTTCAATTACAACTCGGTTAAAATAATTCAATGGTTTATTGTGAACAATCAGTGGTTTGTTTTCCTTAAAAGCAGGAGATCAAACAACGTCTCAATTAATGGTATTTTCTATCGGGATGAATGGCAAACGAGATCTAATATTATCTAATAATTTTAGTTCGCTTTGATTTAACTTAATAAATAAATACATTAAAATACGAGCCCGACTAATCGTATCATTCATTCTATGCAAATCTACATATATATTAGAGGCTATAGCTAATTGACTTAAGGTAAAATCTTGTTTATAGTTAATTTTGTCAAAGTGAAAATAGTCTGAAGTCATTTTCTTCAATCCCATTACTTTTTGAAGTTTAGTAAAACTTCCATTGTCAAAAGTAACAATATTACACGAATCAACAAAATCAATTATTTCCTGATGTGCTTTTTCAATTTTCATTTGGTTTGTAAAAAAATTATCATCAACTTTTAGTCCCCCCTTAATAGCCGGTGTGATTGGCGTTTCAGGGTTACATCATAAATCAAGATGGGAAATTGGTGCAGTTTTGGAAATTTTGTATCCTGAGAACCTTACTAGTTTCTCTCGTCCTCCGACATTGATAGTGTTCAAGTCAATGAAAACTATGTTTTCACTTTCGAACATTTCTTTTAAATTTAATAATTTCATAATAATATATATTATCACACAAATTATATATTACTTGTAATATATAAACAACAATAGAATATGTCAATTCTATTTATCCTACAACAATGTTGCAGGATATGGGATTCAATTATAATTATGTTTCTAATTAAATTAAAATATATGTCCCGGAATTTATAGAATTTAAAAATACGCCCCTAACATTTAGAGTGTATTTAATCATATATTTATTTAATAATTACTGTTCTATTTTATCAATATTTTTGTATGTTTTTCTAATTACAACATCAAAGCCCTTGATCTTATTTTTAGCAGTAATCAAATGTTTATCCAAAGCTTTATGAGCAGAATCAAGAATGCTATCTGAAGCTAGTTTTATTTTCTCAGCATTTTTTATAATATCATTAATATTTTTATCAATATTTTTGAAAGAGTTTTCTAGGATTTCGCTTTTCATTTTATCAAATTCCATTAGGATGTCTTGCTTTTGTTTAAAGTTAATTTCTTTATCAATTACACTCCTTCTTTTTAATGTGATAAATTTGATTAAACCAAGAAAAGGAATCATAGCAACTGGTCTAACTACAAACATATTATCGTAGTCAGAAACTGATTTAATGATAAAGTCATCTTTAGGTTCAAGTTCACTAACTAATAATGCATATGTCGAATTTAAGTTTTTGCGATTTTTATCTAACGTTGCATAATGATCAACATTTCTTGTCTTGCCTGTTGTTGATTCGGTTTTTGCTTCAATTGTGACTGAATCAATAATACTTTTATCATTGTTAAGAATTTTATATATAAAATCAGGTTTTGTCCCACCTATTGATTTGGTTGTTTTATCAATTGAAGTATCGCTATCCATTCCTAAACAATGGTTGTATTCTCGAATAATTCAACCTTCCAATTCCTCACCGATTAATTTAATATTTGTTTTATCTCTTTCCTTTAAACGATTCGTATGTTCTATTTTCAACTCATTAATTTTATTTTCATACATATTCTCAGCGGATAATAATTTTTGTTCCATTACTTTATTAGCTGTTGATAAATCGTTAATTTGATCATTAAATTTATCTTTTGTTGATAATTTAATATTCTCTACTTGAGCTTTAAATTCAGCTTCCTTGATTGCAAATTCCCTTGTAATTTTTGAAACAGCAATTTCAATATCCTTAGTTTTTGTAGCTTTCAGCGTCTCTAACTGAGCGGACAATTCATTTGTTTTTTTTGTATTATCAAATTGTAATTTGCTTCTTAATGAGTCGTGTTCTAAAATTTGAGTTTTTTTCATACCTTCAATTTGAGCATTTAATTCTGTAGTGCGGCGATTAATATTTACAAATTCATCGCTAACTTTAAATTCGTTAACAATTCTTTCGCGTTGATTGCTGATTTCTTTTTTAATAAATAATTCTGTACCAGCATCATAAGCTTGCCTAATACTTTCTTGAATATCGTCTAGATTGTTTTTATTAATTGAAGTTAGTGCAAAAAAATCGCCTGTTTTTGCTTCTTCAGTGATTTCAAATGTTCATTTTTTAATATCTTTTATTCTTATTTTTATTTCTTTCATAATTATCATCCTTAATAATTTAATAAATTAATTTTATCATAACGTGGTGCAATGATTTTATTATCTTACTCTGTAGATGTTATCTTTGTTATTAATCTATTTTATAAATAAAAAAAACACTAAGTTTCTAGAGAAAAATATCTTTAGACGTGGTGTTTTTTTCTAAGCATTATTGCTATATTGCTATTCTATTTCTTCAATAGCTTCAATTTCTTGGTCAATTGAAAGCAAATCACTTGTTTTGTTAAATAATGAAATTATTTTAATTCATTTATCCTCTTCTTCAATTTGTTCGGTTACGAACCATGAATTAAAAATTATAGTTCTATAATCATTAGTTTCATATGCTAATGCTTGAATTTTATTAATCATAGCAGTTACATCTTTTTCATGTTCATATGATGCTGTAGATATTTCTAAAGCACTTTTTGGGGTATTGTGACTGATTAGAATTGCTTTATTAAGTTTAGGTTCAACTTGAACGTCTAACATGTATTTAAAGAAGCGGTCAGCATGTCCGATTTCTTCATCGCCTGATTTTTTTAAAAAATCACTTAAACCATACATTCCTAATCTATAAGCTATTGCAGCATACTCGTGATATAAAAAGGCAGAACCGATTTCTGCATTCCATTGACCAATCAATAAGTCACTCATTTTTTTATCCATAATTAATCTCCTATTAATATTATTAATACTTTAATTTTATATTATTTTTTATTGTTAAAGGTGTAAAACGTTTACAATCATAATATTCTGAATCTAGTTTTGAAATATAATAGAACAGAAAACGAATATTTATATAAATATAGCTAAATTATTAAATTATAGATAATCGCTAAAAATGGCGTTCCGTAGGATTAATATCTACTATGCTGTATAGTTTTAATTAATGTGCATTACAATTATCAAAAATGTTATACTCTAATTAATATTTAATTAATTAGATAAGGATATAAGTTGGGTTCACATGACAATTATTTTACCAATCAAGCCAAACGAAGCTTTTGCCATTCTCAATGGAGAAAAACGCTGAATTTATAGACGTCGCAAACCAAAACAAAAAATAGATAAGATTTTATTATATTGTTCTAAACCTTTTAGCATGATTATTGGGGAATGCGATGTTGAAGAACATGTACGCGAAGGAACAATCGATGATTTGTGGAATCAAACTTGACGAGAAGCCGGAGAACCAGAATTTTTATATTTTGCTTACTTCAAAAATAAAACGTCTGCTTATGCTTTTAAAATAGAGTCATATTTAGCGTACAAACCATATAGATCAATTGAACAATATGGTCTTATAGCTGCACCGCAAACATATGTTTATGTTAAAAAGTAATTTTTTTATTTTTAAAAGTAAAATACATTAACACTAAATAACAATGATTTTTCATTCTAGCCTCCGGTGCTTGATTAGATAATAAAGAGCACATAAAAGGATATATTTGATTTACTATTAAAATTATATCTACAACCCCATATAAAGCTCACGATAAATACCATTATATTGTGATAGTTTCATATAAAAAAACATTTGAGGAAATTAATCTAAATTTTTATCTTTAACACATTTATAGAAAGTGTTAATATAACCTTGAATTCCATTAATGTGTTAAAGTTATGGAATGTTAGTTTATATATTTAATATACCATTAAATTGATGAAATTATCATTGATAGCATAAGTATCATTAATGTAATAATTATATATTGATAGTTGGGAGAATATAATGCTTCAAAGCCGATTTAATACAGCAACTATTAATCTTAAAGATTTAAGTTATGGAAATTACTTGAAAACAACCGGTCATTTTCTTTTGTTGTCAATTTTCGTAGTTTTGGCAACAATTGGCAACATTTTTTGAATGTGTTTTGTGCCTGGAGCAATAACTTCAATTGAATCTATTGGTATGATAGCACCAATTCAGATGATTTTTATGCATCTTTGCTTACTGTCGATTTTAAATATTTCCGTTTATTTACATGCTAGTGCAAAAATTGAAAATAATACTACTATTTATAATATTATTGCTAATTTATTTATTACTACATTTATTTATGGAATTATTATATCTTTAGTTTTCTTTGGTGCTACGTATGGTTATTTAAGTCGTCTATTTATGTATAATGTTTCAATGCAGCATTCAGCCATGGTGTATTTGAACATGGTTGCAGCTGTGCCTTTTCTATATGCAGTGATAACTTTATCAATCAAAATAATTAAATTTTTAGATCATCCACAAACTGTTGCATATTTATTTATTTTTGCTGTTGTGGTTAATATTGCGTTACCGCCGATTCTATGTTTTAGTGCAGGTATGGAAATTCAAGGCCTCGGGCTCGGAATGTTATTAGGTTTTTTGATTACAGCTATGATTACATTTTCTTTTGCTTTTTTCTATCTTGACTTAGAGAAACACCAATTTCATTTTTTACCTAAATTATCTTTTAAGTTATTAAAGGAAACATGAAGAATCACAAGTATTTTTATATTAGTTAGCGTTGGTAAATGTATTGCATTGGTAACAATGGCTATCGCTAGTAAAAATAAGGCACAAACTACCGATAATATCATTGCCCAGGTTGTGGTTTATAACTTGTTAAATTTAGTTGCAGCTATTCCAAGAGGAACGGGGCAATCTCTAACATACCGTTATTATGATCAAAAAATAGAGCCTAAAGAATTCCTCAAATATAAAAACAATATTCACAAGATTTGTATTTGGAGTGTTTTAAGTACAATATGTTTTGGGATTATCATTATTGGAATGTTCCCGCTTTATGTAGACTTAATTTTAGGACACAATCCAGATGTTATTTTAGAGGGAAGTGTAACTCATTTGAAGATTAGTATGATAACACCTTGTATATTGATTTTGTTTTTTGATATAGGAATTTTAGCAACATTAGTTTATACGCCTTTTTTAAATGGTGTCACAGGAAAGCAAACAACTTATTGATATATTGTTTCTGGTTTATCTATTATGGTTATTTTAATCTTTACACTTGGGTTTACCTATATAAACAGTTTGCCTAGTGTTACTACATTAATGATTCCAATGGCTGCCTATGGGATTTACATTGCATTCTGTACTCCGTTTATTTGGCATCACTATTTAAAAAAAATTAAGACTATGGAAGAATCTAATAATTGCCGTATTGTTAATTAAATTGTAATTGAAAAGACACTTCAAATTGAAGTGTCTTTTATTAGTGTATTAATTTTATGATGTTTTCGCTTCTTCAAGACTATCACCATAAGAAACTGACTTATCAACGATATCTAACTTTTCAGAGTGAAAGCCACTATTACTATCGTATAGTTCTTTGTTAGCTAATTTAATCTCCTCTAAACGTTTAGCTTTATCAATATCATGTTCTTTTTGAATTTGAATTAGTTTTGCTTTTCCTTTTGGACGAGTGATATATCATCAATAAACTCATGCAACCATGATTCACATCGTTACTCCATATAAACCCATTGGAACGACTAACGATAGAATTGAAGGTCAACCAATATAATCAAACCCAAAGGTGAACATCATAATTACCATTACTAATAATAATCACATGATGTGAACGAAGGTAGTGTTCTTACCAACCATACTGCTGATGAAAGTAGAGTAACAAGTTGATGATAAAACTCCAAAGTGGAAAATAAACATCATCACAAATGGTAATATTAAATCAAGCTTTAATTGATAAATTCAAGCGGAATCAATATGCTCTAAACCATCGTATTTCTGTAATAAATAATCCATATTGTTCATTGTCATCATATCAAGCATAACAGGATAAAGCGCTAAGAATATTGTTCCTCACACAATAAACACGATCGAATTTTTAATGAAAAATTTATGAAGATTTTTCTTATATTTCATAAAGTAATTATAATAAACTTTTTTACCTGCCATGCGATATCCAATCGACAAACCAGTAGACCGTTGGATCAAGGCAATAAAATTAATTAAATTAAAAACTAAAACTTGGGAGAAGAGGATCTCAGGTCTTTGAGGGTGGCCAAGGGAATTTATTCCAATTGCAATATAAGCAATCGCCTTACATATAGTTATAGAAGTGTATAAACTTGTTGGTCTTCAAGTGGTTGATAACAAACGTAAAACATATTTTCCATCATATTCAATATCATGTGAGAATATTTTTAGTTGATACATTACATAAAGTAAAGCGGCTACACTAGGAACTAGCATTCCTACGAATGTGCCTATTGCTAAACCTTCAACACCCATCCCCGCTTCAAAGCACAAAAGTGCAGGAAGGATTAAATTAAGAACAACGCAAATGACAACGAAATATCTAATATAATGTTCCTTGTCAATGAAGACAAAGGTTTTTAGTGAAGAGGTCAAAATAACATAAAACAATATTGTTGGTGTTAATCAATATAAATATGTACTAGCATCATTTTTAATTTCTGGGTCATGTTGTAAAAAGAAGTTTAAGTAAAAGAAAGTCGCTAGAAAGAAAACTATTGAAAGGACGATTCCATAAATTAAAGTTGATAACAAAGTGCTAACAAGATTATCATGAAATTGTTTGTAGCTATCCTTAGTTCATTCCTTATGAAGAAACGCTGACATATTAAGCATACTCATGAAACTCATATGAATAAAGATCATTTGAATTGGAGCAATCATGCCGATGGCAATAATTGTAGGATATCCGTCCGGGATGAAACATGCTAATAAAATATTAGTGATCGTCATAAGAACATTGAAAAAAGAAATAATAATTAGTTTTTCTGCTTTTCAAAAAAAGTTACGGTACGTTAAAGTACGCATATTTAAGTTAACTGGTTTGTACGATATTTGATGGTCGTGA
Source organism: Ureaplasma sp. Hg1 (assembly GCA_021378535.1). Taxonomy (GTDB): domain Bacteria; phylum Bacillota_I; class Bacilli_A; order Mycoplasmatales; family Mycoplasmoidaceae; genus JAACJV01. Next base: position 8,590 of record JAACJV010000014.1, read on the forward strand.
TATATTTCGTATTCACTATTAGATTCATCTTCTAATATTCTAGTTCCAGTATCATTTAAAGTGGTTTGTTCTACCATTCGCGGTGCCTCCTTGGGACGATTTTTTGCACACAAAAGATAAGTGAATAATAATTATTCATTATTTATATTTTGTAGTATTTGTTTGTAATAATAGTTTTGGTGGTCTCCAAAGTTAACAACGATGAAAATCTTTAAAATTATATCCTATATTAAAATTAAAAGCAATAATACTACAATATATTAGTTTCTTTTTAATGATTAATACATAATTTAGGTGTTTGATTAGTAGAAAACTGATAAAAAGTTACTATAATGTCTTTTTCTTAGTCTGTGAATAAATTAATGAATTTAAATATTAAACTTGAGTCTATAATTAAAATAAGGAACGAGGTATATTATGTCTAAAAGATTAGGGATTTCTGTATATCCAGAACACTTTAGTGAAACGGATTGCATTAATTATATCGATAAAGCTAAAGGATTTGGTTTTAAAAGAATTTTTATGAACCTTCTTGAAGTCGGTGAAGAAAGCGAAGTTATTTTAGGTAAATTTAAAAGAATTTGTACTCACGCTAAAACAGTTGGGTTCGAAGTTATTCTAGATGTCAACCCCGCGGTTTTTAAAGAGTTAAAAATTGCAAGTACAGACATTGGATTTTTTAAAGAAATTGGAGCCACAGGAATTCGTCTTGACGAAGATTTTGGTGGTAAGGTTGAAGCAAAAATTTCAAACAATAAATTAGATATGAAACTAGAAATTAATGCATCTACTTTTACAAATATTATGGATCGGATTATTGAAAATAAAGGGAACGCCTCTAACATCATTGCTTGTCATAATTTTTACCCCCAAAAATATACCGGATTATCTTTTAAATTATTTGCAAATGCCTCTCAAAAATTACATCAACAAAAATGTTTGGTAGCAGCTTTTGTTTCAAGTTCTAATCCTGAGGCTCAAGGCCCCTGACCATTAAAGGAAGGATTGCCGACCATTGAAATGCACCGGGATAGACCATTGGAATGGCAAGCAAGACACTTTATTGCAACAGACCTTGTAGATGATATTATTATTAGTAATCAACCTGCGTTTGATGATGAATTAGAAGCATTAGCACAACTACATAAAACTGGAATTAATTTTAAAATTAATTTAGATTCAAACGCAACTCCCTTAGAAAAAGAAATAATATTTGATTTCAAAGAAGATGAAAACTCATTGATTGGTCATAAAATTAGAGGTGACTATTCAGATTATATGATTAGAAGTACATTACCTAGAGTTGTCTATAAAAGCCAAACAATCCCACCTAGAAAATATAATAGTAAAACATTCGAACGCGGGGATGTTGTCGTTTTAAATGATAAATACGGAAGATATAAAGGCGAGTTACATATTGTAACTAAGACATTACCAAATGAAGGTAAGAAGAATTTTGTTGGGCAACTATTGGAAGAGGATTTAATTTTCCTAGACTACATTAGCCCGTGAAAAGAATTTAAGTTTATAAAATAACCAATATAAACATTGGAATATAAAGGGACAGAAAAGTGGGAAAATTAATCTGAGATAATGACAATGAATGATTCGATTCATTCAAATTGTTTATCAAAAATAAAGCAACAAATTTAGAGCGAAAAAATCTAGATTTATTTTTTAATAAAACTAATAGTCAATATACTTGTCACTTAGGCATGATAACTAAAGCTTACATTCTTGAAGATTTGGGTACTAATTATATTAAAAACGAAGCTAAAATTGAAAAATTAATAGCTCATTTCTATAAAAAATATTCTAATGAATGTTTTCTTAAAATATTGTACTTATGTAATTTAGACCGATATTTTATGGATGAAATTAAGAATGAAAACAATGCTATTTATAACTATGTAATTCATACTAATGCTAAATGATATTGCAAATCTCTTGCTAAAATTTCAGAATCCTCTAGGGACAGAAATATCGAAATTCTAAGAGAAATAATAATTAGCATCTTCTTATTAGATTTTTTTGTTATCATTCCGAATCAACCCTATCTTCCGTTCCGCGATCTATCTTTTGAAGGGATGATTGAAAACACTGGTATTGATTTTATTAACATTAATAACTTTATGGAAAAACAAAATTACGCAGGAACTAAAAATAAATTTTTAAGAAGTAATTTTATTGGATCGAAAAACAAGGGCTTTTCAAACCAAAAATTGCAGGTGAAATTATTAATGTTCATTGTTGAAAACACATTGCGCGATATGCAACATAAACAAACAATTGCATGAGAGCAATTTAATACTAAAGATTTAACGATTGAACATATCATGCCATTAAAGATTAATGAGAGCCCATATTGAAAGAAACAACTGGGTAGTGATTATCAAAATTTGCATCACAAGTGAGTTAACACTATTGGCAATATTGCACTATTGGAAAAAACGTGCAATGCTCGTTTGGGTAACTCTAATTTTCCCAAAAAATATCGTACTTTAAATCAAGATAACCTATTTATTAATAAATTTTCAAACCTTGATTACAATAAAGATGCTAATTCTTTTGGAATTGACGCAATTAATCATAGAGGTACTGTTATTTTTGATATTATCTATGATAAAATTAAAAATACGTTGCACGATGATAAATGTTTTAAAAAACAGAATCAGTCGTGAGTAAAAGAAATTGTTTTAGAAAATAATTACATTATTAAAAATCAACATGAATGCGAGCGTGCCATTGTTGTTAAATCTTTGAAAAAAGGGTACTAAAAATGTCTAAATATATATCAGATAAGCTGGAAATAAATCTTGAACAGAATCATAAGGATTTAGAATTTTTCATTCTAAAATTATGTCTTTTGACAATAAAAAATACTCAAACAAAACAAGACAAAAAGATTGTGAATTGAGTGAATAGTGAAGCGGAGCTTGAATTAAAACAATTATTTCCAAAAACTAAATCAATTAATCGTAAGGAATATCAAGCGGTACTAAAAAAAATTGCCTCTAGCGAAAATCCTTACCGATTATCATTGATTGATCATTTAATAATCGACCGAGGATTAGAATATGGTATTTTATTTCAAGAGATAATTGCTTACCATATGCCAAATATTAATTACAAAAAATTTGTCGAGTTAGAGAATCGAGATGTTTTGTTGCACTTCATTTCCTTCCAATTAAAATTAATTCAAGAAACATTGCAACAAGAAGATATCAACGAAAACATTATGAGAGCTATAAGCTATAGCTACAATTCATACATGATAAGAGGCGAAGAAAAATTTGCTGCTACCTTCAACTTATTTTCTGATAGAAAAATTCGAAAGTTTTCAAGAGAGTGTTCAATGTTTGTGGTTGATGATCAAATTTTAAGTGTATGGTCACAACACCATAAAAAAAGCTATAATCAGCACAAGGAATTATTTGCTTGCATGTTTCTAAATAATCAACCAATAAGCCAGATATATTTGAATATGCGTAGAATGAATTTAAAAACAAATTTTTTATTAGATAAAGGTTTACTAGAATACGACATTGCATGATTTAAGGATATTTTAAATAATTTGGATGAATCATTTATATATTTTTTAAAAGATTACTTATTATATTTTTTTAGTATGATTGATCATGTTGATATCGAAAAACAAGTTTTGATGGATGAATATTATGAAAAACATTATCAATTTATTTCTAATTTAGCAAATAAAATTTACTTTAAAATATTCCGAATTTTAGACGAGAACGAATTACTAAATAAAGAAGAAGTAATTAGATACAATATTCTTAAAAAAGCCAAACAAAAATAATTATTTTTGTTTGGCTTTTTTAATCTTTATCTCCATTTCATAAATCTCTTGTAAACGTTGAAGTTGGTTAGCACCTGTTGAACGATAATATTCTAAGCCATTGTGATAAAAAACAAAAGTTGGTAGAGCACTCACACCACTCATCATTGTTAACATTTGTTCTTCCTCAGAAATGATTTTAATATGAGGCAATTTTAGTTCGGCTAAAATAGGCTGCATTTTATGGCAAGCCGGGCATGTGTTTGAAAGGTAAGCTACCATAATCCGATCATACGGTTTGATTACTTCCATTAATTTAGTTATAGTCATACTAATTCCTTTTATATTATTATAAGCAATATTTGCTAAACCTCTAATATTATTTTTAATCACTATATGATTTATAACAGCATAATAAACAAGTGTATAATTTAGATATGTAAAAGGAGAATCAAATGTTAATAAGTACAGCAAATGAATTTAATGATAAAAAATATCAAACACTAGGGATTGTGATGCAATCAACAGTGAAATCTAGAAACGTTTTTAGTCAAGCGGGAGCAGGTTTAAAATCAATCATTGGTGGTAAAATAGGTGGATTTTCTACTATGCTATTAGACACTAGAAAAGAAGTGTTGATTGAATTAGAAAACGATGCTAAAGCAATGGGAGCTGATGCAATTATCGCAGTTCGTTTTGAAGTTTCAGAATTAGCAGGCACAATGTTACAATTCTTTGTATCAGGCACTGCTATTAAATATGTTGATTAATTAAATAATAATTAGGAATTTATCACATATTAAAATAGAAAACGGCTAGCCCCTTTCGGTGTTGTCCGTTTTCTATTGATCTAATTTATGTTGTAATAAGTTTTTTAATGATTTTCAATTCAATCATTAATTGAATTAATTTCATCCTTTTTTATAGTGTAAATAGCAATTTTTTGTTTTCCTTTACATTCACTTAATTCTTCAATATCATCTCCTGCTAATAAATGTGCTTTAGCACTAATAGGTTTAATAAATTTAATAAATTCTTTAAATTTAATTCTATCAAAATCAATATCAATAATATGTCTTCTTCCGGTAGTTGTTAAAGCATCTTCTACTGCTTCAATCAACATGTTGGTGTCAATATTACCACCAGTAAGTAGCGATACTACTCGCTTGTTTTTAATGTCAAACTTATTAGCGATTATAGCAGCAGTAGCAGTAGCGCCAGCACCTTCTGATACTAGCTTGCATTCTTCAATTAAAAATGCCATCGCCGCTTCTATTTCGCGTTCTGATACAGTTACAATTTCATCAACAAGCTTTTTCACAATACTTAAAGTCAATTTAGATGGTTCCTTAACAGCAATTCCATCAGCTAGTGTTGGTTTTGATTCAATTTTAATTATTTTATTAGCTTTCAATGATTCCTTCATTGAAGGGCAATTTTCAGCTTCAACACCAATGATTTTAACGTTAGGATTTATTGATTTAATTGCTATAGCGATTCCACTTATTAAACCACCACCACCAATTGGTACAAAAACCACGTCAACGTTAGGTAATTCTTGAATAATTTCAACACCTATTGTACCTTGCCCAGCGATAACTTTAGGATCATCAAAAGCATGAACTAATGTAAGCCCTTCTTCAACGGACATTTTTTTAGCTAAATCGAAAGCTTCATCGAATGTGTTACCATCGGCTAAAACAACCTTCCCACCGTAAAAAATAGTTGAAGCTATTTTTGAGTGTGGTGCAGTTTTAGGCATCACTATTGTTGATTTTATATTAAGTGATGTTGCAGCAAAAGCAACACCTTGAGCATGGTTGCCAGCACTTGGAGCAATTACTCCTCTAGCGCGTTCAGCCTCACTTAAAGAATATATTTTATTTAGAGCTCCCCTTATTTTAAAAGATCTAACCCTTTGCATACTTTCAGGTTTAATATAAATTTCAGCACCTAAAATCCTGCTTAGTTTATCTGCAAAAATTAAATTTGTAACAATAATATCTGATGATATTTTTTTCTTTGCTTCTAGAATATCTTCCAGTGTTATTGTTAAGCCACATACTTTATTGTTCATGTTGTCTCCTTAAATCTATAAATAATCGTTTTATATAGTAATTAAATTATAATTCATCTTAGATTAACATCACATTAATATAGTCAAATTAGTTTAAAAAATAAACGTAATAGTAGATATCCTTAATATATTAGTGTATTAAATTTTATATATAGAAATATACTGTATCAACTACAAAAAAACAAAATAAAGAATGTAATTTCAATTATCTTTAATAGCACAAATTCATCGAAATGATTGCAATGAATAATAAAGAAATTGTATTTTTGTTGTATGTATACTAAAAACATAGTTAATGCTATTTTTAAATAACATTAACTATGTTTATTTTTTGTGTGTTGGTTAGTACAGCACTTTTATTAAATGATCACAATAGTTGATTTTAAGTTAATAATTGATTAGCTTTTTGTGATGTAGATTTAATATTTTCAAAATCAAAGTATGTTCCATTTTTCGAACTATTGTGATCATAATTAATTAATTGTTGGTAACCATATACATTGTTTGAATTTCATATCATAATCTAACCTCCTTACTATAATATGAATATATTATATCAATATATTGTATATATAAGTAATAATTTTTGTTTTTTTGTCTGTTATAGCAATTTATACTTATTAATTGGACTAAATTTTGTTTAATACACGAATTTTTAAATTTTATTTTTCACTTTCACACTGGCATTATCAAAGATAATTTTGATTAATTAATGAATATTCGTAATCTATTGTAAATAAATCATAATATGTTAGCATTATATAGTAGTAATTTCTAATTAAAAACTTAATTAGAAATTGATAGGATAACTGTTCTAATTAGTAAACAATGGAAATGATTTTGAAATATTAAATTATTAACTTATTATTTTGAATATGACATTTAGTCGTACTTTATAAATTATATAATTTATAAAGTATTAAGATAATAGGTATAAACATATAAAGTTAGATAAAACATGTTAATCCGTAAAATATAAAATGGATAATGTCATATTAAAATTGGTATGTATTTAACGTCTATAATTTAATGTCGAAAGGGGTAAGCTTATGTCTAAGAAAGTAAGGATTGGACATCATACAAAGGAAAAAGGGAAGCTTTCTAGTACCGCGATTGTTGCAATGGCTTTTTTGATTGTCTTTAACATTAGTAATATTGTTAATAATTATCAGAAAATGGGTCTTTCAGAAATTTGAGCATTTGGTCTTGCAGCTCTGTTATTTATGTTGCCATTTACATTTATTATGGCAGAGATGGCTTCAATGAAAAAAGCTGAAAATGCTAAATCGGGTTTATCAAAATGAGTTGAGCTTTGTATTGGTAGAAGAACCGGTTTTATTACAGCATATTTATTTTGATTTGCGAATATCATTTATATGTCAGGTAGTATTCCAGGTGAATTAAATAACTTACTTTATATGTGTACTGGCAAGGATATGTCACTCGATCCGTTATATAGTATGATAGCACCGTTTGCAACGGTGGCATTATTTGCCCTATTTACATGGATGGCAACCTTAAATGTTGATAAGTTAGTTAAGTGAACGAATATGGGCGGAATATTGCTAATGGGTCTTATTGGTTTGTTTATGTTAAGTGCATTTGTTGGATTAATGATGATACTAGGTGGTAATAATACAATTCTACCAAACAACGAGGTACCGTGAATCAGCGGCAAAGCAAATATGTGAGGAGAATCTGGAGGATTTAATTTTCAATGGATTTCTTCATTTATTTGAATTTTATTAGCTTATGATGGTGTGCAAGCTTTAGGTTGTTATGCTGGAAATATGAAGAATGGTTCACGTGGTTTTATTAAAGGTATTATATGAGCGACAATCATGTTATGTATTGTATATGTTGGGGGATCAATTTTCATAACTGTTTTTCCACCAGTGTTAGGGGATCAGGATATTTCTTTAGCTGACAACACTTATATTGCACTTTATAATATGTATTACTTTATTCTTTCCCCGACAGGAATGTCAGCAGATCAAATTTTGTCCTTTACATTTATATTTATGGGGTTCATTTGGTTCTTTAGTAGTATTGGAACCATTATGGTTTTTGTGATAGCACCAGTAAGGACATTGTTATCTGATATCCCACAAGGGGTTTTCGGTAGTTCGCTATCCAAGAAAAACAGGCACGGAAATATGGCAAAAGGGGTATGAATCAATTGGTTTATTATTGCTATTATTATTATTTTGCCAGCAATAGACATTCCCGGTATAGGTGGTTTTATGGAATTCATGCGAGATGCCTGTGCTTGAGTTGATTTAATTCCATGTATTGTAATTTTTAGTGCATATTTTAATTTAAGATTAAAACATGATGATTATGAGCGGCATTTTAAATTTGGTAATAGGACTTTCGGATTAATAATGTCCGCCACGATGGTTGCTATTTTTGCAACCTTAATGATAATAACTGTTCTAGGAATTAACACTGATATTAGCAAACCAATGAGTGAATGACCTAGCAATTGATGAGAAAACATTGCCTTTAGATTAGGTACGCTTATTGTTATGATGCCACCAGCTTTCTATTTATATACAAGATGAGAAAAGAAAACAATTGAAACAAAAATATGTAAAATGAATAAATGGAATGAAAGTTTATTAGTTTACAAATATTCTATAACAAGTAAAGCACGATCATTTTTATATACAGCATTGTTGCAAAAACAAATTGATGAAAAAGAACAATTACTAAACAAATATAATGATAAATTCTCGATAGCAATTAAATTGATAAATCAAAAAGAAAAAATTAGAAAGTTAAAAATTAAAAGAAGGAAGGAATTAACGCTCACTCGAAGGAATCATAAAGCTGGCAATCCAAACGGATTACCAATTGCAAATCTAGAAGATAATACAGACAAAAGAATAACAATAATTAGCAAAATTATTTCTAATCAAATCAATTGATTTACTGATTCTAAAATTAAAGTAAATTATCAAAAGGAAAAACAAAACATTATGGATTTTTACGATAAAGAAATAGATGCTATAAATAGCAAAGTGAATATTACATCTGAATTTAAGAAGTTGAATAAAGCAAGAAAAATAGATTTAAAAAACTTGAAAATTAAACATAAAAATGAAATGAATAATGAACATTTAAGAATTAAAACTGAATTGAATTCACTAAATATTAAACTTAATCCATTGTATACAAAATATAAAAAAGATAAATATTTTCATAATAAAGTTGAAGATATTAATCTTCCAATCTATATTAAAGATTATTCCTATGATGGAGAGGTATTAAAAGAAGAAATGGATAATTTTAAGGCAATTAGAAAATTAAGCTTTTACACATCTAGAAATATTTTGGATAGCGTTGAAATTAATCAATCATTAAAATTAATTCATAAAACAGATTATGATTATAAAGTTAAAGAATTTGACATTAATAGTATAACGGTTAGTATAGCTAATAAAAGTAAATCAATTAAAAGATTATCACAAGGAAAAACATACGAGCTTGATTTGGTTACAATAATATCAGGTGGAAATAATAATGTATGAATTGAGGATTATTATGTGCATAATGCAAAAGAATTTCAAATTAAAATTTTGAAACAACAAAATCTAAATCGTATTTAGATTGAATTTAAGATAGGTAGTTTTCTTTTGACGAAAACTACTTTTTTTCAATGATATTGATTGATGTTTTTCTAAATTACACAATAGGTAGGGCTTGAATAATTAATATCGTAATTTTTCTTGTGTATTAATGTTAAATAAATATTTGGGTATATAGCTATATAGTAGTTGGTTATATATAATTACGGATTTAATTAAGATCTTATTAAGGTTTTAATATAAAAAAAATAAGGAATAAAAATTAATTAATAATTGTGTTTTACTAAACCTCGAATAACATAATACCCTTAAAAATTGCACTATGATATAATTTTAAAGTATGGGCATTCTGAGAATGAAGTTGAGTCTATACCAATATTAAGGAGAAAATAATGAACAAATTAAAACATTTTATTGATGTACAAGATTTGTCATTTAAAGAAATTCATGAAATTTTTAATTTAATGACAATGTTAAAAGAAGCTAGATATAACGGAGCTGTGCCTCAATTATTAAAAAACAAAACACTTGCGATGATTTTTGAAGAACCATCAACTAGAACAAGAGTTTCGTTCGAAGCTGCAATGACACTTTTAGGTGGACATGCTCAATATTTAAAACCAGGGGAAATCCATTTAGGGGCACGAGAATGTCTTTATGATACAGCTAAGGTTTTATCACATCTAACTGATGGCGTTCTTTGTCGAGCGTTAAAACACCAAACATTAACTGACTTAGGGAAGTATTGTGATGTTCCTGTTTTTAATGGTATTACTGACTATATCCACCCGACACAAGCTATTTGTGATGTTTTTACAATGTTAGAACACATCCCAAGTAGTAAATATGCTAATCAGGATTATAGTAAATTGAAAGTTGTATTTATTGGGGATGCTACAAATGTTATGTCATCAACAATGTTTATTGCAACTCAATTAGGAATGAATTTTGTTCATATCCGACCTAATAAATACAAATCATGTGATGCATGGAATAATATTGCTAAAGCTAATATCAAAAATGTTGGTACTGGAAGCATTAAGTTTACAGAAGACATGGACGAAGTTAAAAATGCAGATATTATTTATACTGATTTATGATGATGAGTTGATCAAGAAAGTGAAGCAAAAGAAAGAGTTGCGGCTTTTAAGCCTAAATTCCAAGTTTCTAAAAAAGTTATGCAAAACGCAGGAAAGCAAGCAAGATTTATGCATTGTTTACCAGCATCTAGAAATGTTGAAGTTTTAGATGAAGTAATCGATTCTGCACAATCAATTGTTTTTGATCAAGCTGAAAACCGTTTAACTGCTCAAATGGCGTTATTGGTTTATTTTATGTATCCTCAAATAGATAAAGCATCTAATGAATTAAAAGATTTCCATAAAGCAAAAATAGAATCATTTATGAATAGTGGAACTCGTTCTTGAAAACAACGATACACTTATAATAATGACTATAAGGGAATTAAAATTAAAATAGATAATAAGGATTAATTTTATGGAATTAAAACTTAAAAAAAATAAGTCGGTGGGCAAAAAGAATGCTTCCAGCGGGGCTACTGTTACAAAAGAAACCAAACAACTTACATTAATAAATGTAGTTTCAGCGATTTTCACATCTGTATTTTTAGTTGACGCTATAATACCTGGTGCATCCACCGGGCCATCAACTTTTATATGGTATATAATTTTTGGAGTAGCTTTTTTTATTCCTTATGGACTAGTGGTAGCTGAATTTTCTTCTAAAATTCCAGAAGAAGGTGGAGTTTACGCATGAGTCAAAAAAACTCTAGGAGTGGGCAGTGCTAAACGAGTGGCCTGGTATTATTGGGTCAATGTTGGTATATGAGCGCCATCAATCGCTTTATATATTGCTACTACAATGCAAGCTATGTGATTCCCAGATTATAACAATATTTGGGTGATAGCCGTGATATCAATTGCTTTTATGTGGGCGTCTTTAGCATTCGCATATTTCCCAATTACTGAAAATAAATTTTTGTATACAATGGCAACAGCTGGAAAAGTTCTTATTGTGATATTTATATTTATCGGAGCTTTTGTTTGATTGGGAGGAAATCATGAATCTGCAACAGATTTTACACATCTTAAATCTGATTTATCAGGAGATGCTGTTTTAGTTTTTCTACCTGCATTAATATATAATGCATTAGGTTTTGAAGCGGTCTCAGGTGAAGCCTCTAAGGTTAAGAATATGAAAAAAACAATGCCACGTGCGATTTTAATAGTTGTTTGTGTCTTATTGATTTTTTATATAACTACAACTCTTTCTATCCAATACGTTTTCGATGTAACTGGTAATGCAGGGACAGTTGCTTTAGATGGCTTAATTTCTGCTTTTCAAACTGCGTTTGGCGATTCGGTAGGGGCAACGGTATTAGTAAATGTGTTAGGTCTTATCTTTATATTTACAATGTTCGTTGAAACTATGGGATGAGTTTCTGGAGCTAATGCTTCAGTTTCTGAATCAACTATAAACGGAGAACTTCCAAAAGTTTTTAACAGAACAAATAAACATGGTATGCCATTCTTATCATCTATAATGCTTGGCTTGATTGGAACGATATGTATTGTGCTATTTACAGCCATTGAATGATTCACAGGACTAGATACTGTTTTCTGGTCATTATTTGGAGCATCAAGTAATATTTTATTCTTATCATATATATTAATGTTTGCCGCCTATATTAAAGGTAAGTGGTCCGGGGTGTTAGAAAAATTAGATGGATTTACATTACCAGGTGGCAAATGAAGTGCTATCCCAATGGCTCTACTGGCTTTAATTATCTTAACTATAACTTGATTCTTATTAGTTTGAAGTCCCGGGTTTGATGCCTTAACACAAACCTTACCAATAGTTATATGTGTACTGGCCGCAATTGGAGCAGGGGAACTATGCTTTTTATATGCCAAGCACAAGGGTTATGGAATAGAAGTCCAAAACAACTATTTCTATTAAAAATTTACAAGTACAAGGAGAGTAAATAATGAAATTAAAAACTACATCAGCAGCAGACGGATTTATAATGCCTGCTGAATGGGAAGCGCATCGTGAGATATGGATGCTATGACCAGAAAGAACTGATAATTGACGAAATGGAGCTAAACCAGCTCAAAGAGCATTTACTAAAGTAGCTGAAGCTATTGTTAAACACACACCACTAATTGTTGGTGTTAGTAAATCTCAATATACAAATGCTGTTCATTGCCTTCCAAAAGAAGCTCGTGTTTTAGAAATAAGCAACGATGATTCATGAATTAGGGATTGCGGTGCAACGATTGTTAAAAACCATAAAACTAATGAAATTAGAGGTGTTGATTGAGAATTTAATGCTTGAGGTGGTTTGGTTGATGGTCTATATTTTCCATGAGATCAAGATGATCTTGTCGCGCAAAAAATGACCCAATATTATAAAATAAATCGTTATCGAACAGAAGGGTTTGTTTTAGAAGGTGGTTCAATTCACGTAGATGGAAAAGGAACACTGTTAGTTACTGAAGCCTGTTTATTGTCAAAAGGACGTAACTCACACTTAAACAAAAAAGAAATCGAAAAACATTTAAAAGATTATTTAGGGGTAACTAAAATTATTTGATTGCCACATGGAATTTTCAATGATGAAACAAATGAACACGTGGATAATTTTGCTAATTTTGCACCAGATAATAAAGTAATTATTGCATGGACTGATGACAAAAAAGATCCACAATATCCATGATGTCAAGCAGCATACGAAATTCTTAGTAAAGAAACAAATGCTTTAGGCCATAAATTGGAAGTGATTAAAATGCAAACACCAAACCATATTTATGTTACTAAGGAAGAAGCAGAAGGTGTGGATGCAGTCGATGGGACATTACCGCGTCAAGAAGGCGATCGCCAAGCAGCATCTTATGTTAATTATCTAATTACAAATAATGCGATTATTATGCCGACATTTAATGATAAAGTACATGATGAAAACGCAATTAAAGTGATTAAAAAAGCATACCCTGGTTTTAAAATTGAAACTGTTTATGCAAGAGAAATATTGTTAGGCGGAGGTAATATCCATTGTATCACCCAACAAGTCCCCAAATAATATAAAGTATTAAATTAACTTTATAAAAATAATTTAAAGCCATTCTTTCATTATTAGGTAGAACCTTAATTGAAAGGAGTGGCTTTTTTTATGTAAATTTATTTTAGCCTAAAGTATTTTATATAAATATGTTAATGAGAATGGACTTTATTTATTACAATTTATATAAAGTGTAATAAAACTTATACAACGAAACGGAATATAACTATGAAATTAAAAAAAGAAAAACAAGTTACAAAAGAAACAAAGCAGCTTACTTTTATTAATGTTATTTCCGCTGTTTTTACTTCTGTATTTTTGGTTGATTCGATTGTTCCAGGAGCCTCAACAGGAGCCTCAACAATTATTTGATATATTATTTTTGGAGTTACATTTTTTATACCTTATGGATTAATAGTTGCTGAATTTTCATCTAAAATACCTGAAAATGGTGGAGTTTATGCCTGAGTTAAAAAAACCTTAGGGATCGGCTGCGCAAAACGTGTTGCGTGATATTATTGAATTAATATTGGTATTTGAGCTCCATCAATTTCTTTATATATAGCTACCACGATGCAAGCCATGTGGTTCCCCAATTATGATAATATATGAGTATTAGCATCAATATCAATTATATTCATGTGATGTTCATTAGCTTTTGCGTATTTTCCAATTAATGAGAATAAATTTTTATATATTTTTGCTACGATAGGTAAACTATTAATAGTGGCGTTTATTTTTATTGGAGCCATTGTTTGATTGATTGGAGGTAACAAGTCAGCAACAGATTTTAGCACTATTTCAGATGATTTATCAGGTGATGCGGTCTTATTATTTTTGCCAGCATTAATTTATAACGCGCTTGGTTTCGAGGCAGTTTCAGGTGAAGCATCCAGGATTAAAAACATGAAGAAAACCATGCCCAAAGCTATTATTATAGTTGTATCAATATTATTAATTTTTTATATTGCAACCACACTATCTATTCAATATGTCTTTAATGTAACTGGTTCTGCAGGTCAAGTTGCATTAGACGGTTTGATATCTGCTTTTCAAACAGCATTCGGAGATTCAATTGGAGCTACTGTGTTAGTGAATGTTCTAGGTATCGTATTTATATTCACAATGTTCGTTGAAACTATGGGTTGAGTTTCTGGTGCCAATGCATCAGTGTCTGAAGCTACAATTAATGGTGAATTACCAAAGGTTTTCAATAAGAGAAATAAATATAATATGCCGTTCATATCCACTTTAATAATTGGTGTAGTCGGGACTTGCTGTTCGTTAATGTTCACTGTTATAGAATATTTTACAGGACTAAATACTATTTTTTGATCATTGTTCGGGACTTCTAGTGGTATTTTATTTATAGCTTACATGCTTATGCTCGCAGCATATATAAAGGGCAAGTGAGGAGGTTTTTTAGATACATTAGATGGTTTTACAATTCCTGGAAACAAATATACTTCAACCTTTATTGCAATAGTGGCATTATTGGTATTGTGCTTGACGTGATTCTTACTTATGTGAAGTCCTGGATTTAATGTTCTCACGCAAACATTACCAATTGTCATTATAGTTGCGCTATGTCTTACCTCCGGAGAACTCTGTATATGGTATGCGAAAAATAAAGGCTATAATTTAGAAATTGAGGATAAGCTAAAACCAAAACAAGTGAAATATAAAAAACGGTAAATCAACATAAATCTAAAAATTAAACGCTCCCTTAATTTGGGGAGCGTTTTTTTATGCCATATAAAAATATAATTCATAAATCAATTAGAGAGGGAATGCAAAATAATATAATTACATCATGTTTTTAAACATCATATTTTAGTCCCGCATACGATATTTTAAAAGCAAATATAACTATATTATTTTTCATATTTATATTAACACAAATATATAACAAATTTTTAAATTTATTTAAAGGGTTTCATTTTTCACAAGTATATAAAAAAATGAATACTTGCGCTCCGACCAAAGAGAACAAGTACTCGAGATATATTATACATAAATTTTACAAAAATAAAACAATTAATGGAAAATATTTAAATATTATAAAATATCATAATTTATTAGAGTATCAATTAAGGCGGGATTAACTTGAAATATTTAAGTTTGCCTAATATTAAGCATGATATAATTAATTTGACTAATAGGATATATACACTAGTCATTATATTATGAAAACATTTAAAACCATAGACGAACAATTGCAATTATTAATAGATAGAAAATTAGTAAAAAAAGAGGAACTGGATGAACGCACAAATAATAAATATCGATGATATTTAAGTAATTTTAATTATCATAATTTAGTAAATGGATTTAATGATCCATTTTTCAAAGATGGTGGAGAAGAAAATCACCTATATCGTGATAATGCAAATTTTCAAATGTTTATTGATTTGTTTAACTTTGATAGAAAAATTTCCAAACTAGTGCTAAATGAAATACAAAGTATTGAAAGAAGGATTAATTCTGGGTTAGTATATTGAACATTAATATTAAATAATGTAGATGATGGATTGCTTTTTAATTTAGATGATGAAATTATTAGAAAAAATATTTTTAATAATCCACACAACAATCACAATTTTAATTATAAAAATTTTAAAGATAGTTTATTCGAACAAGTTTTAACCAAGGATTTCTGTCGTAGATTTATTAGTGAGGGTAGAAATATAAATAACATACCTTTATGAGTTATGTGTTCAACATGAAATTTTAGTACCACAATTAATTTTTTTGAGTATTCTGATATCGATGTTACTACCAAAGTTTTGGAGCAGATGCAACCACAGAATCGATCAATTAAATTATCAGAAAATATAGATTTTTTTAGGAATTTATTATTATTATTTTTAGATGTTAGAAATACTATTTGTCATAATAACACTTTATATAACACTAAATATACAAAAAACAACTGATCCTTAAATTGAGGATACAACTCTTACATTAAGGCAATCAAATCTAAGAATTCAAAAATAACATTTTCCAACTTGATAGATTTTTTAACGTTGTTTAATCCAGATTGTAAAATAAAAGAATTTATTAATGGGGACATTGAAAAATTAGCTTTCCCTAGTGATATTAAAAACAAATTAAAATATATTATAATGGGTTTTGAACCATCGGATTCATTAAAGAAAAAGTATATTGAAAAATTCTTAATATGATTCTCAGCTAAAAATGAAAATAACTCTAAGCAAGCCTTTATGAAAAATATAAAAGAGAATAGAAGAGAAATATATGAATTTGATAATGTGACTTTTTCAAAAAATGAAATAATTAAATACATTAAAGGCCATAGCCGTTGAAATAAATACTTTGGATAATTTTAATAAAAACTTGAAATTACCTACTATTAATATTATACTATAGGTGCATAAGAGATTAGCCGTAACTCGGGGATCTCTCTGTTTAAACTATGTTTAAATACAAAAATAGACCCACTGTGCAGAGGTCTATTTTTTTGTCCACTAATCAATCGAGATTAATATTCATAGTCTAATTCTTTTTAAAATACCAAATATTGTTAAATGATTAATTTATAATCAGCATGATAATTTTACTTTAAATATCTAAATATTGTCTTTCTATTTCCTCGCAAATTAATCTCCGTTTCACTTTCTTATTTTTAAGGCTAGAATTTTGAATAGCTACTTTATTAGTTATATCAAAAGCTAAACTTAGAAATTTATCTTTATCCATCGCATTATTAAAATTAAGATTATTTGGATTGTTAAAATAATAGATATATTTTAAACTTTTAATCGTCCAACGATAAGCATCTTTAAAACCTTCGGGTACTTTAGTCTCTCAATATTTAAATATTAATTCTTGTTGGTACTCATATGGTTTTTTACTTACATTGTTATTATCTGTAAGATATGTAATCTCTTTTTCTTTTCAGAATATGCGAATCGCTATATCAATAGCATAATTGATTACTTTGCCACTTTCCATATTTTCATTAGGATAATATAAGCGAATGGCTCTCTTATGCATTCCGATGGAATTATTGGGGGTTGTTATTTCAGCGTAAGTAGATTTAATAATATTTTTTATTTTTCTAGATAGCTCAAAACATTCATCATTTGATGTTTTTGGTCTGGCATTGATTATAATATAAAAATCAATATCAAATTTAAAGATATTAGATTGATCGGTATTTTGGACCATACAGTAGTTTAATCAAGCACTACCGTCTTTGTGAATTTTACCTTTTTCTATTTTAAAATTGTTGTGTCAATTTTTATTCTTTATTTCTTTTGTTATAGCAACCATAACATCTTCAATTTCACTTTTTCTCTTTTGACAAATCGAATTGATTGTAGAAGCAAATTCAAAATCTATCTGCTTTACGTCATCGTATAATTTACTCATTTTTAATCTCTTTTCTAAGTACCGATTTTCCTATGATATATTTCGATTTCAATAATTTAATTTTTGATAAAGTATAATAATAATATTGTTTATCTTGCATTTTGCTTATAGCATCATCTTTCACAATTTAATATCCTTAATTTATTAAGGTAATACGAAGGTTAATTATCCCATGTTGCTTTTAAAGTCGTGAATAACTGCAAGAGTGCGTTTTCTTATTTAATATTTTTATGATCATTTTGTTTTGAATGGTTATCTTGACTCTTAGTATTGTTATTTGATTCAGAAACATCGTTCTTTATAAAACTAGGAATGATGCTGTTGCTTTTTATATTATTAGGAATACTACTATCCATTAAATTTAGAACATTATTTTTTTTATTAGAATGTTTCTTGTTATTGTGATTTTGACCATTATTTTTTTTAGGAGTAGAAGAAGCTTTGTTATTTGGATTATTAGCATTACTCTTCTTCTTGTTAGAAACAACACCATTATTTGGATTATGAGTATTACTTTTCTTAGCATTTGAAGTGCTATTATTATTTTTATTAGAATTACGGCTTCTAGTTTTTTTAGGAGTCAAAGAAGCTTTGTTATTTGGATTATTAGCATTACTTTTTTTATCATTAGAAGCAGTACTTCTATTTAGATTAGAAACATCATTTTTCTTACTGTTAACAACAGTTTCTTTTTTATTAATTAGAATTTTAATTCTTTCAAAAATCGGAACAATATTTACAAGAACTTTTCTAGCTTCTCGATCAGATAAACTATTCACATAATGTGAAACCCATTTTTTTCTAATGTTGCCACCTTTATCACGCATATCCCCAATGTTAAAAGAACCATCTAAAACTAATAATGATTCAATCCCGAATTTACTTGTTGAGAAGTAATTGTTGGCATCCTTAGCATCAAAAGACAGTTTGTATAAGTTTCCCTCGACGCTATCTTCTTGTTTAACGTCGTGGTCATATAAGAAAACGGTCTTTGAACGATTAATGTCATTATTCTTTAATCATTTATAAAAAGTATCCATGTGGGAATAACCACCTTGATCTTTTTTATCGGAATTAACATCTCTAATTTGTGAAATCATAAAACCAGCGCTTGATAAATCAAAAGCCCTAATTGT
>JAACJV010000015.1 GCA_021378535.1 Ureaplasma sp. Hg1
CTAATGCAATTTATTCCTAAATCATTATTCATGGTAATACCTCAAATTTCTAAAAGCTTATAAAAAATATATTATCATTATAAGTTATATTTTAATGAATCCATTCAACTAGGATTATAGTTTTCAATAATTAGTTTATTTTTTTTATTAATATCCTAAGAAGGCTCTGCGAATATCCCGTTAGTTGTTTCTTCATAATTAACAACACTAGCTAATTTGGGCTTCTTTGTTTTCTTTACAATAAAAATAAGTAAACCTGAAAGTAATGCTATTAATGAAAAGATAACAGCCGATACAGTTGATCCAATAAATGCAGATGTCCCTGCGTAGACATAACGAAGGTTAGATTGATCTTTTAAATAATTATGATAAGCTGTAGCATCGCTTCAACTAGCACTCTTTGCTGTTGCTTCTTTATCAGCGGTGGTTTTAATAGCTTCAAATGTTGCTAATGTCTTAGCATTGTTTTCTATTCAATTATTTTTAGCAAATGGAGTAGCACTTTCTACTCATTGGTTTCTAATTTTCACAAGAGGGTCAATTTTTTTTTGATGCTTAGCTGAATAGTTGTCGGTTAACGAATACATATCGTGCAATGTATTATATTCATTGTAGTTATTAGTGTTAACACCAGCTCCAACGGCTGTTCCTAAAACTATTATAAGTGAAATAGCTAGCGTTGGCACAAGTAAAGCGGACACGATTAAAGAAGCTCATTTACTTGTTTCGTATTTTGCTATTAAGCTATTCAATTTGAATAGTTTCTTAATCATTAGTAATTCTCATTTTTTCATTATTCGTCTCCGATTATTTATTTTTTTATGTTTTTAATATATTGTAAAAACAATTAATATAAAAGCATTATAGAAAATAATATAATCCTATTTAGTCACCTTTGATAACACTCGTAATTTAGTCCCGCATACAAGTATTAAAAATAAGATTAACCAATAAAACTATATTATTTTTCGTAATAATATTACCATAAGATACGTTCTATTTTATATTTATTTAATTATTAAGAATATTTTTTTTAGGTGGATATTGATTTGCTGAATATCTATTTTTAATGCAATTGATATTCTTTCATAGTTATAATAACTAATCCAGTTATCATTAATTTATTTTAATTTTTTTATAATTATTTTATAATTATTTTGACTATTAAACTTGATAAATGCTTCCAATTTTAATATAACTAAATCAATCTTCAATTACCTGATTTTTTAAGGATTTACAAATTTTATTTACGGACTCTCTTAAGAACGCGGGCAAGTTTTACAATATTTAAAAGCTTGCACAAGTTCTACGACTATTGATTATAACGTTTTTGAGGTAATGCTTAATCACCTATTAGCGGATTGATCGATGGATAAATTCGAAAGCAAATGAAATAACAAACTTAGTAAGTCAATTGGCGATTACTAATAAAATTTGCAATCATTCCTAATCAAAACCATATTTAATCCTTAATTTTAAGGATTATATTTCATGTAATATATTAATTATTTTTTATCAATATAGCGTCTTTCTATTTCTTCGCAAATCAAACGTCTTTTTACTTTCTTATTGTTAAGAGTAGGATTTTGATTGGCCACTTCACAAGTTATCTCAAAAGCTGAATTAAGAAATTCGTTTTGGCTTATTGCTACACTAAATTTATCGCTATTTGGGTTGGCGTAATAGTAAACATATTTCAAGCTCTTAAGAGCTCAACGATATGCATCTTTAAACCCCTCGGGCGCTTCAAGTTCTCAATGCTTAAAAGTTAGCTCTCTTTCATATTCAAAGGGCTTTTTACTTACATTATTATTTTCTGTAAGATATGTTAGCTCTCTTTCTTTTCATAGGATATGAACCCCGATATCAATAGTATAACTAACCGCTTCGTCATTACCAATGTTTTTACTAGGATAATATAAGCGAATGACTCGCTTGTTAAATTTATCGGGGTTATCGGCGGTTTGCGTTTTAGCAAAATATGTTTTAACGATAGTTTTTATTTTTCTAGTTAGTTCAAAGCAATCATCATTAGTTGCTTTGGGTTTAGCGTTAACTAAAACAAAAAAATCAATATTAAATTTTGATATATTTTCTTTATCGGTGTTTTGAACCATACTGTAGTTCAATCATGCGCTACCGTCCTTGTGCATCATCTTTTTTTCTAGTTTAAATTTATTGTGTCAACTTTTACTAAAAACTTCCTTAGCTACGGTTTCCATAATATCTTCTATTTCGTTTTTATGATCCTGGCAAATGCCGTTTATGATGGAAGCAAATTTAGAGTCAATCTCTTTTACTTCATTATATAATTTACTCATTTTACTTTCTCCTTCTTATAATCCATATAATAAAACAAATAGATTCCGCACCTTATAAGTCGGAATCTTTTTATTTACAAGTATTGGTTTTAAAAATGATTATTTTAACTCGCCGCACATTTTACGGTGACTATTAACAATTGAACGATTTAATTTTTCATATTTAACAGTTGGGATTAATTTGATTACTAGACGATTAGTTAGGGTATTCATAATTCAAATTAATTTAGTATTTTGATCAACGGCTTGATTATAGAAAACATTCATTTGAACAACTAACTTACATTCATTGTTAACAATTTCTAAATAGTCATTTAATTTAAGCGATAGCTTTGTGTTTAAATGAAAGTTAGTAGCATTGATTACTTTGTTATTTTCTTTAGTTAAAATTGTTCCCTTTTTATTCCGTCATAAAATAGTGTCGGTTCCATATTTTAAAACGATGGGTGAATCAGTTTTAAAGTTAATCAATATTTCTAGTGAGTCTTTACTGATGTACTTCCCTTGAACGCCAATAACTGGCGTATCAATAACCTTAATTTCTTTTAATTTATAAGTAACGCTATCACGCGTAAAACTCGGTTCGTAAAATAGAACTGATTTACTATTGATTTTTATTAGTTTGATAACATCCTTATTATCTGCTTCAGGATTATGTCGTTTTGTTGGAACTACAAGTGGTTTTTTGTCACTATTAGATTCTTCTTTATTCGCTGATTTAGATTCAGAATCTAAATTAATTGATTCTTGTTCTTCCTCAATAGCAGGGCTTTCATCAAACACTTCTAATGGGTCTTCCTCGATAATTGTTGGTTCAATTATATTGTTTTTGTTGTCATCTATATTCATTTATACACCTTTTTGTTTTCGTTAATTTATTATACCTTAATCAAATCAAACATATTGAAGTTTTTTAAGTCATTCAAGATAAATATAATTTAGAGCAGGTTTGATAAAATATAAAAAATAGATAGTTCAAAAGGAACTGTCTATTTTTTAAGGGGTTAGATTTATTTAATAATCTAAAGTAATTTTATCTTTAATTACAATTGGTTTATCACGATATGTAATATTTACTGGAGTAGGTTTCTCTGAAAGATTAGTTATCGTAACCTTCTTATGATTAATATTCAATTCAAATAATTGTTGTTGATAGTGGAAGTTAAATTTAAGGTCTTTCCACTCGTTCGGTAAATTTGGTTCAATAATAAAATTATTGTCTTGATTACTTATTCCACCGAAACCTTCGGTAACTATTTTTAAGATACCGCCAATCGCAGCGGCATGAATGCCGTTGTCACTTGAATCCATTTCTTCACCCAAATCAATCTTACTTGCCTTTAAAAAGAAATTATAAGCTAATGCTTTATCATCGCCGTAATTGGCTGTTGTAGCGTGGATGCTTAAAGATAGTGAAGAGTGATGAAAGCAACGATATTCATAAAATTTTCAATTGTTTTGAATAGTTTTCTTGTCAAACAAGAATCCTAAAGTATAGAATAATGCAACGATATCACCTTGTTTTAAAACCTGGTAGGCGTTTAATTCGGGGAATGTATAATCTTGTCATAATTGATCTGGATTTGTTTTGTATTTATCCATATCCAAAGTTTTCAAAGATAAGAATGAATCATTTTCGGGAATAATTCCATCCTTATTGCCTTTAGGAAGATACATTTTATCTAACTTATTTTTAATATCTTTCAAAACATTATCTAGGTTTGCATGTTTACTTAACGTTTGATACATCGCTTTATCATTTACTTTTTTATCAAGAATGATTTGTTGACATTTATCTAATAAATAATGAACCATGTAATTAGTGAAAACATTATTATCAATGTTTTCCTTGTATTCGTTGGGTCCTGTTACCTTAGTTATTTCATAAAAATCTTTAGTTTTATTATATTCAAGGCGTGAAAGTCAAAAAACAGCTGTTCTAATAATAATTTCATAACCTTTACTATCCATGTACATTTGGTCGTTAGTGACAGCATAATATTGCATAATAGCCCAAGTAATACATGTTCCAATATGTAATTGATTATAAGCTGGTCAAACTTTAATTCGTTCGCCTTCTTTACGATCGACAGCGCCTCAAACGGGACATGTTTCACCATCGTTGTTTCAGCATGTTTCTCACGGCCACATGAATCCTTCATAACCTTGATCATGTGCTTTTATGCTTGCGGAATTTTTAACAAAATAACGATGTTCAAGTAAACTTTTAGCTACTTCAGGTTGAGTAAAAATAAAGTATGGAAGAATAAATATTTCGGTATCTCAAAAAGTATGACCCTTATATTCTTCACCGCAGAAACCTTTTGCTTCAATGTTGCATCGATTATCATGAGCGGGTGTAAATCTTTGGGCATGGTATTGAGCGAAGCGAGTTGCGATAATATCTCAATCTTTATTTGTGTTGATTAATATTTCGTGGTTTTTTCAAAACGTTAATCATTTTTTAGCTGATTGATTAAATAAGTTTGAATAACCTAATTTAATCAATCGTTTCATTTTCATTGTTGTTTTGTTCAATAACATTTTATATTCAATTGGTTCATCGCGATATTCAACATCTCTAGTCGTATCAATGGTTGATAATATTTCGATTGTAAGGATATCTTTTGCTTTTAAATCTATGTTTAAATGTTCCATTAAAGAACGTCGGTCATAGCCATAAACTGAGCTTAGGCGCGAACCAATTTCTAAAGGTTTGCCATTAAGATTGACCCTAATACTTTTATTGATAACAAAATTAATTTTAGATTGAGTTGTGGTAAGAATATAACTAATAATACGGTCGTGGTAACAGCTGTAAGTATCTTCAAAATGCTGTGCTCCGCTATTAGTAACACGGCCATCAATGCCTGATATAAATTTAATTTTAGTATCTTGTTTACAATTAATTTCAATAAGTTGACCTAATAAATGTAGGTCTTCATAAGAAACGAAACGTTTTGTTTTGATGGTGACTTTATTATTGTTTCAAGAATTTTTTCTAACAAGTTCACCGTTTTTAAGATTTAGTGAGCGGTGGTATTGACTGGCTTTATCGCTTGTCGCTCTAAAAACTTCGCCATCTATTTTTAAATTGAAATCTCAAATATTAGCAACATTAGGTAACTCGGGAACTTCAGGTCCGGCAACAGTATTGAAGGTTCCAGCAACAAAGCAATCGGGATGTTTGTTCGCTAAATCCTCTTCTAAAGCCGAACGAGTTCCGATGTATCCATTGCCTAAAGCCATAATTGCTTCGAATTTACCTTGATTATCTAGGTTGAAAGAGGTTTCAGATACGATTCAGTTCTTATTTTCTTTTTCGCCTTTATTGTATTTTATATAATTATATTTCATTTCTATCACCCATAAACTTTTCTTTCAAGGATTTAAATTTAAGCTGATCGGTCGATTTAAAAAATAATTTTGCTCGATCTGTTATCTCGTTGCTTGATCCAATCCCAACACTAAATATTTTTGCCGAATTTAAGCCTGCGATGCCCACTGGAGCATCTTCGAAGCCCATGCATTCAGAAGCGTTAAGATTTAAACCTTGAGCCGCATTAAGATAAATTTCAGGACTTGGTTTACCATTTTTTATTTCATTAGTATTAACGATAAAATCAAATGCTTCATACAAATTTAATGAATTTAAAATTTTAGTCGCATTCTTTGAACTAGATGCAATGGCTAATTTAATATTGTTTGCCTTCGCATCGTTTAATAACTGTGTAATCCCTGGTAAGATGTCTTCTTTGGTGATGTTACTATCAATCAAGTTGATGTACATTTTATTTTTTATATCACATATATGATTTTTTTGTTCTAGATTCATTTTGTTTTTATATTTGATAATATTTAAAATTTCATCCAATGTATCAATTCGTGATAACCCACGAATTTTATCCTGATGTGATTTATCAATTTTTATTTTTAGTTTGTTTTCAATAGTATTCTGTCAAGCAATAAAATGATACTTTGCTGTATCTGTAATTACTCCATCTAAATCAAAAATTAATCCCTTAAGCATAATCGTTTTCCTCCGTTATGTTTAAATTTTAATATAGATTCAAAGCATCCATTTAACACATATATATAAGAAAATACTATTTTTGATTTATATATTCACTAAATTCTCATTTAAAGTTTTTAGGG
The DNA here is from genome assembly GCA_021378535.1 of Ureaplasma sp. Hg1. Classification (GTDB taxonomy): domain Bacteria; phylum Bacillota_I; class Bacilli_A; order Mycoplasmatales; family Mycoplasmoidaceae; genus JAACJV01. The sequence goes on from JAACJV010000015.1 coordinate 6,477, forward strand.
TCAAAACGGTAAATAGCATATTCAATCGCATTTTTTCTAATGTCATACAATCCGTTTTCCAATACAAGCAAAGATTCACTAAGGATATCGTATTCTTTTTCTCTATCATTTTCTTGGAATGTAATTTTTTTACGAGCAATTGAAATAGGATATTTTGTAAAATTACTCAGAAATTTATAAATTCCGTTGATTTTAATTTGGATCACACTATAATCGGCTCTTAGTAACAAAGGGTTAATATAAGAATCTTGGTAGATAATAACTTCCTCTTTTTCGTTACGGCGCGATACATTAATATGAATAATTTCATCACCTAGTTTTAATGAAAGTTTCTTAGCGATGGATTCATCTTTGATTGTAGTTTCATCGATTGTATAAGTACTTTTTAAATTTGGGAATAAGTGATGAATACTAAAAACAATATTTGTTTCATTTTTAGTTACAAAATAACCCCTACCTTGTTTCCCTTTTATTAAACCTTGCGATTCTAATGTTTTAAGTGCTTGGCGTGCTGTCAAGCGGTGGACACCATATTTTTGTGCTAAAAAATTTTCGCTCGGGATGATTGAACCATCAGCATAAGTTCCATCGTAAATTGAGTCTGATACTTTTCGATAAATACCAATTCATTTGTGATCCATAATTTTACTCTTTTCTAATTTATAATATTTTCTAGATTTATTATAATGTATTATAATAACCTTTTTTAATTATATTGTATAGATACCTAATATTATGAAATCATTTTCATATTGACACAATGTTTTATAAGTCCATACTTTATTGTGTATTATACAAAAAGCTATTTTTTATTACTAATGTGTTGTAGTTAAAATTATCTAAACAAGTAAAAAATCCTAAATTGTATAGATATAATCATTTTATGGAGGAAATTATGAACACAAAATTTAACAAAGATTTTATATTCGGGGCTGCCACAGCGGCTTACCAAGTAGAAGGGGCAACATCAACGGACGGAAGAGGTCCCTGTGTTTGAGATGCTTATTATCATCGTGAAGGATCTAGATTTAACGCCGATGAAGCATCTAATTTTTACGAATTATACCCACTAGATATTGATATGGGTCAAAAAATAGGAATGAATGGAATTAGAATATCAATTTCATGATCACGAATATTTCCACACAACAACAAAGAAATAAATCAAAAAGGGATAGCTTTTTATCACCGTTTGATTGATTATTGTATTAGTAAAAATGTTGAACCAATGGTTACGTTGCATCACTTTGATAGTCCGCAATGGATCGTTGATCAAGGTGATTGATTAAGCAAACAAACCATTAAAGATTTCCAAGTTTATGCTGAATTATGCTTTAAAGAATATGGCGGAAAAGTTAAAAAATTCGCTACTTTCAACGAACCATTTGTTTATAATGGGGATAAATATATTTCGGGCGAATGTCCGCCGCAAGACATGAAAAGATTGGATAAAGCAATCCAAGGAATGCACAATATGATGGTTGCTCATGCTTATGCAGTGAAAATGTTCAAGGGAATGAAACTTGATTCTAAAGTTGGAATCGTTCACGTTTTACAACCTAAATATCCATTTGATAAAAAAAATAAACTAGATATTGAAGCAGCAAGAATTGGCAGCATATTCGCTAGTTACTATATGTTGGATGCTAATTTTGCAGGTGGTTATAGTAAAGAAACGTTAACAACAATGACCAAACTAATGTCACAATACGGCGGCAAATTAGAAACAACCGAAGCAGAACATAATATATTCCGCGAAACCAAAGATATGACAGATTTCCTAGGGGTTAATTATTATGGGCCAACATGATATAAAGGTTACGAAGGCGAAGGCGAAATTTCTCATAACGGAACCGGTGACAAAGGAACATCAAGTTACAAAGTTAAAGGTATCGGCGAAGCAGCTACACCAGCAAACATCCCAACTACAGATTGAGATTGAACAATCTACGCTGAAGGTATCTATGATATTATGAAAGCAATCAAGACAAAATACCCAAACTATAATGAAATATACATTTCTGAAAATGGTATTGGAGCTAAGGAAGACCTTGATAAAAATAATCAATTATGTGATGATTATCGAATTGATTTCATTAAGCAACATTTAGAATGAACCTTAAAAGCAATTGATGAAGGCGTTAACATAAAAGGATTCTACGTATGAAGTTGACAAGATCAATTCAGCTGAACCAACGGTTATAACAAACGTTATGGTCTATTCTTTGTGGATTTCAAAACTCAAAAAAGATATGATAAGCTTAGCGCTTTATGGTATCGAGATGTTATTACTAATAAAAATCTAGATGTTGATCTTAAAAAACTTAAGATTGAATACAAGAATCGTATTAAATAAAAAATGAAACTTACGTTAGATTCAGTTAGCCAAGATAATCCGAAATTTAAGAAGATCTATTATCCGTTATCAAGATATTTATCGAGGTTTTCTAATAATCTAATTATCAAATCACTTGTTGATGGGTTTGGAGGGGCAGCAATCTTAATTATGATTGCTTCCATTTTTGTATTTAGTTATGCTCTGCCAGAGATATTTGTTCCAAATTTAGCGTCAAAAAATGCTGCATTTGCTAATTATAAATATTATGCTCATTTAGTTTTTTCATTTACATATGGAATGATTGGGGTATTCGTTTGTGGTCACACTGCTAAAAGTTTTGCAATTGCTTTAAATGAAAAATTACCTTTAAATCGTAAAATTAATCCTTACACAATTTTTATGTGTGCAATATGTTCATATTTAATTATGGCAATTGCTCCTGTCTCTTTAATTCCAATTGATTTCCAAGTTAAGGATGTTAGTAGCGTTTTGCTACAAAACACGTTAGGAGCACAAGGTGTTTTCCCTGGTTTAATTATTGGCGCAATAACCGCTTATATTTTCTATTGAAGTTATAAGTATAATATAACCATTAGAGTTTCTAAGTCAATGCCAGAAGCGATTAGCCAAGCATTTTTAATTGCAATTCCTTTCTTTTTATCAATTTTATTATGATCGGGGTTAGGGTTCATCGTTGTTTATTTGTTAGGGATGCCGCTGATTCCATATATCTTAAATGCAATTGCAGTGGTTTTCACTTCCGGTGCATTAGATAACTATGCATTCATTGTCGGTTATAAAGGACTAGAAAGTTTAAGTTGATTTATTGGGGTCCACCCTGATACGTTCCAAGGAATTTTTGAACCTATCATGGCGAGTAATTTATATGACAATATTAATAACGGTGCTAATAATGCTTTTGTTTCACCCCTAATGGATACTGTTTCTAATTTAGGTGGAACCGGTGCGACATTCTGCGTACCATTAATATGTTTACTTTGTTGCCGCTCTGCTAAGAGTAAAACGGCCGGCAAAATATCAGCCGTGTCATCTTGCTTTCAAATTAACGAACCGATTCTATTCGGGATGCCAATTGTTTTGAATCCGTTATTTATTATTCCTTTTGTCTTTGTACCAATTATCAATGGTGTAATTGCTAAAGTGTTTGTGAGTTACGTCGGCTTGATTCCAGGGCAATTAGTTTTACCTTGGGCAACACCTTGATTTATCAAGGGGCCAGTAAGTCACGGCTTTCAATGACAAATATTTGTTTTACTAGCGGTTACATTTGCTATTTCAATAATAATGTATTATCCATCAGTGAAAGTTCAAGACCGATTGTTTTTTGAAGCTGAAAATAGTAAAAACCCGTTTAATAATGTAGCTGGATTAACCAACGGTGAAATAATGATTCAAAGAGCTTTTAACTGAGATCTCTTATCCATTAAATCCCGTCGCTATTGTCACAAACAATTACGATTATTGAATCATCATTCCGAGGACAAAATAATTCAAGAAAAAATTACTTTCTATGAAAATGAAATATCTAAAAGAAATGATAAAAATCAAAAATCAGAACTTAAAATTATTGCTTTTAAGCAAATTTATAATTATTATTTAGAGAATAAAATAACGTATTATGAAAGAGTCAAAAGTAATAAAATAGCTGTTCTAAATGATAAAAATATAAGATTTAATGATGCCAAGCTTTTAAAGAATAAGAAAATCCAAAATAAAATTGATAAGTACACCACTTATGAAAAAGAGATTGGATATGATTATGTTATTAAAAAAACTAATTTGGAAACTAAATTTATTAATGAAACTAAATTAGCGATTCCTAAAAAAGAACCAATTGCTAAGTATGATTATTTAATTGCATGTGCTAAATTAAAATACGCACATTTATTAAAAAAACGGGTTAATTTAATTAATCATACTAGGAATAAATCTTTAATTGATAATACAAAAACATATAAGGAACTTAAAGTTGAGTGAGCAAGAGTAAATGATGATAATATTGAATTGCTAAAGCAAGGACATAATTTTTATGAAGATCCAAGTTTGTTAGAAAAGCATAATCAATCTAGTCAAATTAATGAAGTTGTTAAACCGTATAACATCCTTGTAATGTGTATTGGGGCGGGAACATCAGCGATGTTAGCAAATGCCATCAACAAGGGCGCATTAGTTCAAGGCGATAAGAGCATTCATGCAAAAGCTGTAGCTTATGGCAACCATAAGGAAGCACTTACACAAACCGATATGATTATTACATCACCGCAACTTGGATCGTACATCGATACAATTAAACAAGAGTGTGATGGCGCTAATATCACATTGATTCAAACTAAAGGACGCCAATACATTAGTTTATGTAACGACAATTCCCGAGCTTATCAATTAATTGTTGACAATAAAGACCCATCTTCTATAAGTGAACTCAAACCGGTTGTTAAAGATGATAAGTCTGCCAAGCCATATAATGTACTTGTCATGTGTATTGGTGCCGGAACATCAGCAATGTTAGCAAATGCTATCAATAAGGGCGCATTAGCGCAAGGCGACAAGAACGTTCATGCAAAAGCTGTAGCTTATGGTAATCATAAGGAAGCACTTACACAAACTAATATGATCATCACATCACCGCAGCTCGGCTCTTACATCGACGCAATCAAAAAAGAATGTGATGGCGCCAACATCACGTTGATTCAAACTAAAGGACGCCAATACATTAGTTTATGTAATGATAATTCTCAAGCTTATCAATTAATTGCTGATAACAAGGATGAAAAGTAGCAAGATAAGTTGCCAATAGAATACAACCATAAAAAAACTACAAGCTAATTCTAAGAATTGGAGTGTAGTTTTTTTATTACCATATTTTAATATGGTGTTAATACTAAACCTCTTATTTATTTAGTATAATAATATTAATGTTAAATGAGGTGAATTAATAAATGATAATAAGAAAATTCAAGGAAGATGATATGTCAGATTTTAAAAATTTAATGAATCAAATTCTAGTTTTAGATAGTTATAATATGACAAATAATGCAAAAAATGATTTGTTAGAATTATATACTAAGGAAACTTGGTTGTTAGCTGACTATTCAATTGTATATGAACTAGATCACAAAGTTATAGGTGTTCTATTTGCAGAGTTTAAACCACAAAAAATTAAAATTAATATGCAAGATAGACTTGATTTAATTAATAGATATCAAGGTGATGATAAAGCTAATATTGAATTTCAAATTGAGCTTTTAGATAAGTGTCAAAAATTAAAAACCATTGATAAGGACAATTGTGAATTAACAATGTTAGTTATAGACAAATTACATCGTAATCAACAATTAGGTAAAAAAATAGTTAAACAGTTTAGCGAAGAAGCTAAAAAACGAGGTTTTAAATCTTTTGAATTATTTACAGATATGAATTGTAATTATCAATTTTACCACCATATGAATTACAAATTAATAAAGGAAATACCTTGTGACACTAGTTATTCAAAAGAGTTAACTGACAGACACAAAATTTTTAATCTATGACTTTTTAAAAAGACTTTATAAAATTTTAATATTAAGATAAATATTTTATTTTATAGAAAATAGAGGGAACCGAAGGGTTTCTTCTATTTTGTCCTATTGTTTTTATTGTAAAACCAATAAAAACGTATATACAAGTCAAGGAAAAGTTTATTTTTTCCATACCATAATATTAGTAGGTAAAAGTTATGCTTTAATTTTTTAGGATTAGAATATATTGAAAAATCTATTATAAGAACATGAAGGGAGAAATTATGTCTAGAAAAGTAAGGATCGGGCATCATAAGAAAGAAAAAGAAAAACTATCTAGTGCTGCGATTGTAGCGATGGCTTTCTTGATTGTTTTTAGCATTGGTAACATTGTTAATAACTATCAAAAAATGGGTTTGTCTGAAATATGAGCATTTTGTCTAGGGGCAGTAATATTTATGTTGCCCTTTACATTTATAATGGCTGAGATGGCTTCTATTAAAAAAGCCAAAGGAGCAAAATCAGGTTTATCAAAATGGGTTGAATTATGTATCGGTCGAAGAACTGGGTTTATCACGGCTTATATGTTTTGATTTGCTAATGTTATTTATATGTCTGGTAGTATTCCAGGCGAATTAAATAATTTAGTTTATATGACTACAGGAAAAGATATGTCACAGGATGCCGCATATAGTATGATTGCGCCATTTGCGACAGTCGGGCTGTTCGCTATATTCACGTGGATGGCCACGCTGAACGTTGATAAATTAATTAAATGAACAAACATGGGAGGCACCTTGTTAATGGGCCTTATTGCTGTGTTTATGATTAGTGCATTTGTTGGTTTAATGATGTTGGTCGCAGGAAATAATGAGGTATTAGCAAACAACGAGGTGCCCGGAATATCCGACAACATTAATATGTGGGGTGACTCGGGAGGATTTAACTTCCAATGAATCGCTTCGTTCGTTTGAATTTTGTTAGCCTATGATGGTGTGCAAACTTTAGGTTGTTACGCTGGAAACATGAAAAATGGTCATAAAGGCTTTATTAAAGGTATTATGTGAGCAACTGTTGTATTGTGTGTTGTATATGTTGGGGGATCTATTTTTATAACAGTTTTCCCACCAGTAAAAGGGTCGCAAGATATTACATTAGCTGATAATACTTATATTGCGCTTTATAATATGTACTTCTTTATATTGTCCCCGACGGGAATGACGGCGGACCAGATCCTCCAGTTCACGTTTATATTTATGGGAATAATTTGGTTCTTTAGTAGCATCGGATCCATTATGGTCTATGTAATTGCGCCAGTAAGAACTTTATTATCAGATATTCCTCACGGAGTTTTTGGTAGTTCGCTGTCCAAGGAGAACCGACATGGCAATTTAGTAAAGGGTGCCTGAATTAATTTTGTCATCATTGCAATTATTATTATTGTGCCAGCAATTGGAATTCCCGGAATTGGTAGTTTCATGGATTTCATGCGAGATGCTTGTGCTTGAATTAATTTAATTCCAGTTATTGTTATCTTTGGAGCTTATTTCAACTTAAGATTGAAACATGATGATTTCGAGCGGGACTTCAAGTGTGGTAATAGGACATTTGGACTGGTAATGTCCGGTACGATGATTGTTATTTTCACAGCTTTAATGGGAATGACAGTCTTAGGTATCCACACTAACATTAGTGAACCAATGAGCGAATGACCAAGTGATTGATGAATGAACATCGTCTTCCGACTAGGTACAATAGTTATTCTGGTTCCGCCTGCTTTTTATATGTTTGTTAGATGAGAAAAGAAAACTATCGAAACTCGAATTTGTAAGGCAAACAAATGAGATGAAAAATTATTAATACGTAAATATTCAGTTAATAAAAAAGCTCGTTCTTATTTATATTCTGCTTTATTACAAAAACAAACTAACGAAAAAGATGAAATTATAAATAAATATCATGCTCAGTTTGATGTAGCTATGAAATTAATTAATCGTAAAGATGCTATCAAAAAACTAAAAGAAAAACGTAAAGATGAATTACGAGCGATTTATGAAAATTATAAAAACGGGAATCCTGAAGGATTAGAAAACTTTGATAAAATCGGGATGTGTAAAACCGTGATTAACCAAATTAAATTATTGAGTAATACTAAAATGAAAATTAATTATCAAAAAGCTCGACAAGTTGTGGTTAACACTTACAATGAAAAAATTGAAAGTGTTAATAATGAAAAAAATATTGTGTCTGAATTTGCTCGTTTAAATGCAGCTAGAGTTGAAGAATTAAAAGAATTAAAAATTAGACAAAAAGATGAAATGAGAATAGAACAAGATAAGATTAAAGCTGCTATGGATATATTGTATGCGATGATTACGCCATTATATGTTAAATATAAAAAAGATGAATCTTATCGTAAAGAAATTGAAAATATAAACCTTCCAGTTTATACCAAAGACTATGTCCTTGAAGGTGAATCAAAAGTTGATGAAGCAAATCGATTTATGGCAATTAGAAAATTCAATATCTATACTTCAAAGAATATCTTAGATAATGTTGAAATTGATAAATCATTAAGATTAGTTCATAAAACTGATTATGATTTTAAAGTAAAAGAATTTGATGTTAATACTGTGACTGTAAATATTGCTCACAAAAGTAAATCAATTAAAAGATCATCACAAGGTGAAACTTATACACTTGATTTAGTTACAATAGTTTCAGGCGAAAACAATAATGTTTGAGTCGAAGATTATTATGTGCATAACGCTAAAGAATTTCAAAGTAAAATTTGGGAACAACAAAAGCTTAATGTTGTGGCAGAATAAGTTTTATAAAAAAGTAGCAATCGTCTTGGTTGTTACTTTTTTCTCATTGGAATAATTCTATGACTTAAAAAGGGACCAGTTTTTTATAAAAAACAAACTAATGCCACACTAATTTATCTAAAATTAATTTTTTTGGTCTAACCGTTATTTTTAATTTTAATATGTTATAACAACAATTTTTTTTAATCATATAGATATAATTAGAAATAGTATGTTTGTATCATCGATTCAATAAATGACTATTTAAATCGATTGCGAGCGTGCAAATATTTTCTTTTGCTTAATGATAAAAAAATGTTCTTGAACAAACTTATCGATAAAGTACGAGACTTAGGAGGCTGTAAAAATGAATAAACCAAAAATTAAAAAAGCTTATCTCTGATGATCTTTAATCATTTTATTCTTTGTTATATTATTTATAGGATTGGCAGGATCTAAAAATTGAGATTTCAATTATGCTTTTAATTTAGTATTTGAAACAATACTTATTAATAACTTTTTAGGTATAACCGCTATATTATTAGGTTTGTTAACATTCATTGGTTACATGGTAATTGGCCGTGGGCTTAGTGGTAGTTTTATTGGAATGTTGAAAACGGTTATTGGAGTATTAATTTTTACAATTGGTTCAAGTACCATTGTTGGAATGGCCGGTCCCGTATTTACTAGTATTTCACAACTTGGTGGAACGACTATAATTCCAATTGATCCGATTTTGGGTTGAACATCTTCTCAAAATTTCTTGAACAATGGTATTGTTGATCCTAGTGGTGGTGTGGCAGAAGGATTAATTTCTACAATGTCTTTCGCATTACTAATAGGTTTCTTTCTTAATATTTTATTAGTAGTTTTTCAAAAAATTACACACGTTAAAAGTATTATGGTGACAGGCCATATCATGTTTATTCAAGCAGGAACAATTAGTGCTATCATTTATCTGTTAATGTTTACAATGGTCGGTAGTGATTATTCTCTGGCCGGGGCACAATGGGGTGCGACACTAGTGGCCGGTGTGACTCTAGGGTTATATTGAGGTTATGGTTCTAGTATGACATACAAGGCCACACAAACAGTTACTAATGATGCAGGTTTTGCAATCGGCCATCAACTAATGTTTGGTATAGCCTTAACAACAAAAATAGCTAAATATTTTGGGGATCCTAATGATTCAGCTGAAACTAAACGAGTTTCTAGTAAACTTAAAATATTTGAGGATAATGTTTTCACACAAACATTAATTATTGCCGTACTATTTCTGACTTTAATATTTATTGTGCAATTTGCTCCGGGGCTAGATTCCTCGTTACGTTTTGGTGTTATAGATCCCAAAACAGGTGTTATGGTATTAAATAAAGCTGCTTATGGTGGCTGAAATGTAGCTAACGGAGCATATTGACTTATCAATGCACTTTTAGGTTGTGTTAAAGTTGTTGCAGGATTAATTGTATTAGTTACTGGTGTTAGAATGTTCGTTGCAGAATTGCAACAATCATTCCAAGGTATTGCTGAAAAGGTAATTCCTGATGCAGCTGTTGCTGTTGATATTGCAGCTATATATGCTTATAGTCCTAATTCACTTACTTATGGTTTTGTGTCAGGGGTAATTGCTCAATTTACTGCAGTTGGTTGTATTATTGGTATTTCATTAGCAACACATGGTGCTTTTCCAATTGTTGTTCCCTTATTCATTACATTGTTCTTCAACTCAGGTTCTATTGGTATTTTCGCAAATGCAAAAGGTGGTTGAAAAGCTTGTATAATCGTACCGGCATTATTTGGATTCATGGAGTTATTCATGTCTGCAGCTGGCCTTATGGTTATTAATGAGGTATTTAAAGAAGGCGTTTCAAACGGTATGTTGATTGATGGGTATAGTCCTGTCCAAACTGGTTATAATGGATTGTTCGATTGAAATATGGTTTTAGCACCAATATTTGCAATCATGGGTATTAATGGTATTTCAGGTACACCTTTATTAGGTGGTGCATCTTTATGAATTGGTCTAATAATATTATGAGGTGGTTTAATTATTTCAGGATTCTTCGTTACATATGAAAAAGGTGAAGATCACTCTAAAACATATTACTTCATTTTAAATAAAATATTAGGAAAGAAAAGTGGAGGTCAAAAGATTGCTAATAGCAACGGAGATGCCGAAGTTGGAAGCAATAAATTTGAAAATTATATAATTAAAGTAGATGCTAATGAAAAAATAGCTAAAAAAGAAGGTATGCATATTATTGCTGCTTGTGGTCAAGGTATGGGAACATCCATGATGATTAGAATGAAAGTAGAAAAAGTTGCAAAGGAAATTAATTTGAAAAATCCTAAGATTGAAGCAATGTCCGCAGGGCAAGCACATTCCTTTATGGATAGTGCGGATATAATTATATGTCCAAAGCATTTAAGTAATCAATTTGATGGAGCAAAGGCAAAAATAATAGGAATAGAAAATATAATGAGTGGATCTGAAATTAAAGGTAAATTATTATCGTATATTGAAAACGATGTAGTTAATACAAGCCAATTAAAAACAAATACAAGTCAATTGGAATCGGGAGTAAAATAAATGGGTCATCCAACAATTTTCCCTACAGGGACAACGATTTATAAACCTAATAAATGCGCCAGCGGCTATACTATATTTCAAGCTAGAGAACATGGTGCTATGTTAATTAATATGAATGGAAAAGAAGAAAAATTATGGAAAAATTTACGTGGTTGTCCAAATAAAATGCTCCCTAACGGACATGTGCTAGGACAGTTAGGTGAGCGAGATGCAAAGAATGGATTTCAAGAGGAAAAAAATCTTGTTGAAGTAGATTGAAACGGTAACGTAGTTTATGAATTCAACAAATGGGAACTTGTTTTAAATGAAAATAATGAGAACCAATGAATAGCAAGGCAACATCACGATTTTCAACGTGAGGGTAATCCAGTTGGATATTACTCACCAGAATTAGAGTTTGAAACAAAAAATCCTAAACATCTTATTTTGGTGCACCGCGATGTTAAAGATGAGGGAATTTCAAAGTTTCCTTTGCTAGATGATAGCATAATTGAAGTAGATAGTGAACAACATGTGATTTGGGAATGAAATGCCCACGAGCATTTCAACGAGATGGGATTTAGCGAAACTCAAAAAAGGATAATTAGTAAAGCGCCTAATATGCATCCAGAAGGATTTGGAGATTGAATTCATATTAATTCGATGTCAGAAATTGGGCCTAATAAAAATTATAATGAAGGACATAAAGAATTTCATCCCAACAATATAATAGTCTCTTCGCGTGAAGCTAATTTGATCTTTATCATTGATAAGAAAACTAAAAAAATTGTTTGAAAAATAGGTCCAAATTACGAGCAAAAAAGGGAAAATAATGACATAATGGTTATAGGTTGCCATCACCCACACATTATCCCGAAAGGGTTACCAGGAGCTGGTAATTTATTGGTATTTGATAACGGAGGTTGAGCAGGATATGGCTTGGAAAGTCTATCTTCAGAAAATGGAAATAAAAATGTTCATAGAGATTATTCGCGTGTGTTAGAAATTAACCCTATTACTTTTGAAATTATTTGGGAACATACAGCTGCTAGTCAAGGATATGAGATGCCATTTGATGCAAGTAAATTCTATAGTCCTTATGTGGGAAGCGCACAGCGATTAATCAATGGTAACACATTGATTTGTGAGGGATCAGATGGTAGATTAATCGAGGCAACAAAAGAGCATGAAATCGTTTGAGAATACATCAGTCCTTATTGAGGTAAGAAAAATAACGTTAATCAAGTTTATCGCGCCTATCGAGTGCCTTATGACTGGGTTAAACAATTAAAAAAACCTGTTGAGAAAGAGATAAAGGCGTTAGATGTAACACAATATCGTGTTCCTAATGCCGCGCCAAAAGGATGTTTGGATATTACCAAAGTTAAAGGCGCAGAAACATATAAAGCAGCAGAAATTTTCTGTGTGCTTAAAAAATAAATTTAGAAAGAGGAAAAAATTATGGCTAAAGGAAAAGTAAGAACAGTATTAGGTGATATTGACCCTAAAGATTTAGGAGTAACAGATTGTCACGAACATCTTATTAGATCGGGAGGAATGGAAGTTAAAATGGATAAAGATTTTTTAATGGATTCTATTCCGGCTGCAATGTTTGAATTCAACAAATGAATTAAAGCAGGCGGTAAATCATTAGTATGTTGCGACCCACTTGGTGCAGGAAGAAATGTGCCAAAAATGTTAGAAATAGCTGACAAAATGAAGGGTAAAGGGAATATTATAATGGTTACTGGTTTTCATAAAGCAGATTTTTATGATCCTAAAACATCATTTTTAGCTGCAACCCCAATTGAAAAAGTTATTGATATGACAGTTGCTGAAGTTAACGAAGGAATGGACAAATATTCATATTGCGGACCTGTAATTGAAAGAGTTAAAGCTAAAGCTGGTTGCATCAAGGCGGCAACAGGATATGGGATGATAGCTCCATTTGAAATGAAGGCATTAGAAGTCGCTGCTAAAACATCCGTAAGAACAGGTTGCCCTATTATGATTCACACTCAAATGGGAACAATGGCTTTCGAAGCAGCTAGTCACCTTATTAATTGGGGTGCTGATCCTCAAAAAATAACTTTATCTCATTTAAATAAAAATCCAAATAAATATTATTACAAAAAAGTGCTAAAACTTGGCGTTAACCTTGCTTTTGACGGACCGGATAGAGTAAAATACTATGCTGATTCAGTCTTGGCAGAAAATATTAAATGGTTAGTAGAGGAAGGTTTTGAAGACCAAATTGAGCTAGCGATGGATGCAGGACGAAGTTCTTACCAAGAAGGATATTGTAAAGAAAAAGGTGGAAATGAAGCCTTAGGAGTAGCGTATCTACTAAACCGCTTTGTGCCGTTGTTGGAAGAAGTTGGAATCACAAAAAACCAAATTAATAAATTTTTAGTGGAAAACCCTAAAAAATGATTGGCTTTTAATAAATAATGTAAAGTAAATAAATTTAATACAAATTAAAAATATTAAATAAATTAATTACAAATAAATTGTAATTAAAAAGGAGAAAATTATGTATATAATTGCAGCGTGTGGAAACGGCATGGGAACATCTATGCTTATTAGAACAAAAATAGCGGGAATACTTAGAAAGCACGATATTAAAGATGTTAAATTGGAAGTTATGTCAGCGGGACAAGCTCAATCACAAGTTAATGTGGCTGATATTATTGTTTGTTCAAAACATTTAGTAGATCAATTTGCGACAACATCAAAAGCTAAAATAGTTGGAATCATGAATGCTGTTGATGAAAAGGAAATAGAGGCTGGGTTATTGCCCTATTTAAAATAACATGTCGTTGTCATTAAAAGATTCTTTAATTGAGAATGATTCAATAATAACAAATGCGAAAGCTAAAACATGGCAAGAATCTATTTTAAGATCCGTTGAACCGCTAATTAAAAGTGGCGCATGTACCAAAAAGTACTATGAAAATATTATAAAAAGCGTTGAAGAAATAGGGCCATATTTTATTATATGTCCTCTAGTGGCCATGCCTCATGCCGCTCCAGCAGATGGGGTTAATAAGGATGCCTTTAGTCTTGTTATTTTAGACAAACCTGTTAAATTTTCATCTGGGCAAGAAGTGCAATTGCTATTATGTTTATGTGCAACATCAGCTGATATTCACATGGGAGTGGCGATACCACAAATTTGTGCAATTTTTGAAGAAAAATCGAATATTCAAAAACTTATTAGCAAAAAAAATAAAAAAGAAATTTTAGAATTTTTAGGTTCAATTGACTTGAACAAATATGTAACTAATTAGGAGGTTGTAATGAAACCAATGCTACAAATAGCTTTAGACACTCTAACGATTGAAGAAGCTTTTAAAAATGTTGATAAAATCAAGGAATATATAGATGTGGTTGAAGTAGGGACTATTTTACTAACATCTCAAGGTAAGATAGCCATTAAGGAAATTAAAAAAAGATATCCAAACAAAATAATTTTAGCTGATGGTAAAATAGCTGATGCAGGAAGTGTTTTTGCAAAAATGTTTTTTGATAATGGAGCAGATTTTACAACTGCTATTTGCGCCGCTGAAACTGAAACAATCGCAGGCGTTCAAAAGGTAGCCAAATCTTACGGTAAGGATAAAGACACTCAGGTTGAGTTAACGTCCCATTTTACTTATGATCAAGTCAAAGAATGAGTAAAAGTAGGAATTGAACAAGTAGTTTATCACCGCTCTAGAGATTCGCAAGCTAGTGGTCGAAAATGGGGTGAAAAAGATATAAATAGTATAAAAAAATTAATGGGAATGGGCCTTAAAGTTTCATTAGCTGGCGGCGTTTCAATTGACGATATTAAATTTTTCAAAGATTTAGATATTTATATCTTTATTGTTGGTAGATCAATACGCGATGCTGCCGACCCTAATGCTGCGGCTAAAAATTTTAAACTTGAAATAGATAAATATTGGTCATAAAATGATTTTAGGAATATATGAGAAAGCTATTAATAATAAATTTGACTGAGAGCAAAAAATAGTAATTGCTAAAAATGCTGGTTTTGATTTTATTGAGGTTTCAATAGATGAATCAGATGAGAAGTTAGCTCGTCTAACAATGAGTGATAATGAAATATTGCATCTTAATGAGTTGCTTATTAAGTATAATTTTAAGTTTAATTCCATGTGTTTAAGTGGGCATCGTCGTTTTCCTTTTGGTAGCCATGATCCCGTTATTAGAGAAAGAGCTAAACTTATAATAAAGCAAGCTATTATATTAGCCAAGAAGCTTCACATTAATATTATCCAATTAGCAGGATATGACGTATATTATGAAAAAAGCGATGCCGAAACTATTCGATATTTCATCGAAGGAATTAAGGTCGCCACAAAATTGGCAAGCAAGCATTGCATTATGCTTGCTTTTGAGGTTATGGATACTAAATTTATGGGCACAATTGAACTGGTTAAAAAATATTGCGAATTAGTTGGGTCACCATGATTACAAATATATCCTGATGTTGGTAATCTATCTCAATTTAGTAATAATCCATCACAAGAAATTTTAGACAATAAAAATAGAATAGTGGCTTTTCATTTAAAAGATACAAAACCCAACACTTTCAAATGCGTTCCGTGAGGACAGGGGGATGTTGATTTTATAACCATACTAAAGGCTATTAATAAAATTTCTTACACGGGACCGTTTTTGTTAGAAATGTGATCGGAAAACAATAAAAGTGAAACAATAGAAGAAAATATTGAAACTATTAGAAAAGCAAAAGATTTTATTTCTGAAAAATTCAAAGGAGCAAATTGAAATGTTAGATAATCTTAAAAAAGAAGTTTTCGATGCCAATATTAAATTATGAAAGGCACAACTAGCCATTCTAACTTGAGGTAATGTATCAGGAATTTCCGAAGACCGCAAATATATGGCAATTAAACCTAGTGGCGTTTCATATGAAAGCATGAAGGTATCAGATATAGTTATAGTAGATATGAAGGGGAAAGTAATAGAAGGGTCGCTAAGACCTTCCTCTGATACTCCTACTCATCTTGAATTATATAAAAATTTTAATGAAATTATGGGAATAGTGCATACACATTCGCCTTATGCTGTTGCATGAGCTCAAGCAGGCAAGAGTATCCCTTCATTTGGGACAACCCATGCTGATAATTTTTTTGGCGAAATACCATGCACCCCATCATTAACTAAAGAACAAATTGAAGGTGAATATGAGTTAAACACTGGGAAAGTAATAGTGCAGGAATTTAAAAAACATGATTACGAAAGTTCGCCAGCTGTACTAGTTAAAAATCACGGCCCTTTTGCATGGAGTACAAAGAACGCTAATAAAGCCGTTGAGATCGGTATTATCTTAGAGGAGGTTGCGAAAATGGCGCTTTTTACGAATATAATTAGTAATGGAACAGCCGTCGAAGCACCTAAATTTCTGCAAAAAAAACACTATGAACGTAAACATGGAAAGAAAGCTTATTATGGACAAAAAGATTAAGTACATCTATATAGATTTGGATGGGACTTCTTTCACATCCGAAAAAACTATGACAAGTGAAACTATAGATATAATTAATAAATTAAAGAATAAAGGCATTAAGATAGGGATTGCCACTGGAAGGCCTTATTTCATGATTAAAAGGGAGATAAATAATATTAAACCATCATTGCCCACTATATCTTCCAACGGAGCTTTAGTGCTTGATAATGATGGATCTATTTTGTTTTCTGCAAGATATAAAAGTAATATGTATCATATTATTATTAAATATCTAAACAAAAATAAATTAAATTATCTATGTTACAATACCGAGGGTATGTATCGCTCTAAAGATAATTGTTCATATTTTAATACATTAATAGAATGACAAAAAGCGTATAAAATAGATGAATTATGAAATATTTCCCCCATTAATGAACTTTTAGAAGATGACTTACCATTTAAAATAACTGTTCCAATAACGTCTAAAATTAATGAAACTAAGGATCTTATTAAAAAAATTAGTCCCCAATTAGATGTTGTATCATCTCAAGCGGAATTAATCGACATAATGCCCAAAGGAATATCTAAGGGTAATGCAATTAAGAAGGTTTTGATTAGCAAAAACATAAATCAAAGCGAAGTGTTATTTATAGGAGACAATGAAAACGATGTTAGTGCTTTCAATGTAATAGAAAATTCTGTAGCTATGTTAAACTCAACGCCTAAAGTTAAAAAAAGTGCAAAATTTTGCACTAAATATGATAATAATAGTAATGGAGTATATTACTTCTTAAAGGATTTTTTTAAAAACGATGACAAAGATAAAAATAAATAAGCTTAATAAAATATTTTGGTATTACCCTAGTATTTTAACACCTTCACGAACTAGTTGGGTATTAACTCCTTTCAGAAATATTATTGATTTAATAAGACATTACAATTTAGAAACTACAAATTGCTGCATCTCTATTAACAGACCAGGGGCAGTAGAAATGTTTCAATTTACACAAAAATATCGCCATTTCAATTTCCTATTAATTAAAAGCGACGTAATGAAAATTGAAAATAATCAAATTGTTGAGGATAAGATTAATGACGATTTAGTAATCATATGGAATAAAAAATCAATTAAAAAAGTAAAAAGTGGTCTAGTGCCATATTGCACTCAAGAATATTTAATCGATAAATTTGTTAAACCTTATTTATCGGATAGACCAATAAAAATAACATGAAAAGGAAAAGATTTTGATTTTTGTTAAATTCTTATTCCGCTTATATTAAGTAAAATATGCAACCCATTCTATTTGGATTGCATATTTATTTCAATAATTTTACTTTTACTATATTAAGAATTGTATTTCTATATAGATTCATAAGAGCCATACGCTTCTTATTTGTTAATATTTTTTCTTATTTTAATAATATTCATAGAATCAGTTGCAGGGACGATGTATTTTCCTATTTCCAATAAATTATTTTCAAAATTATACATAATTTGATAAGTTACGATTAAATGATCCGCATTAGGAAAAAAATTGGGAAAATTATTGGGCTCATATTTTATTAGGCTATCTCGCTCGGATATTGCAATGCCATGTTCGCTTCAAAATCTAAGGTTTCCTTCACTGAAGGTACTATGATGCAAAGTTGAGGTTGGTAAGTCTATTAGGTTAACATTAAAACCAACATGCAATAAACCATTTATAATATTATTATCATCTTCGAAAGTTTTAGTAACATAACTAAATTTAGATATTAAGGCTTTTTCTACATTTAAAGATTTAAAAACTTTAAAATCTTCTTTAGAAAATAGAGTTTCACCTTCTTTAATTAATTTAGTTGTAGAAGGTTTTTTGCCTTGCAAATACGTTATACTTTTAATTATGTTCGCACTATCTTGAGGTTTTACATAATAACCAGTATTTGATCTAGATTCAATAACACTATTATGAACTAATTTAATTAGAATATTATGTACCAAAGATTTAGATGTGTTGAATTTTATGGCGAACCATCGTTCGCTAGGTATTTTGTCACCTGAAGATCAATCTCCACTTTGTATTTTTAGTAAAATATATTTCAATACCTTTAAATCTTTTGTATTAGTTGTTGTCATAACTATATTTTACTATAAATTTGGTTATAATTATCTCATTAAATGATTATGGTACCACTTTTAAATTTAGTGAAAATTAGGAGCAAGATTTTGCGCTAAAATTATATGACATTTTGTATCGTGCAAAAACTAATATAAATAATTATTTAATTTTTATTAGTTTTTTTATCAGAATCATTTTGTTCTATGTATGTGTTTTGGTTATTTACACCATTGCCATTATTTGAAGATTGGGCCTTATTTTTAAAATCATTAACAATACTAGTCGGTCTCGGAATATCACTACTTCCGTTGTTAGTATCGCTACTCTTTGCGTTATTAGGAATAACACTAAAATTGGGAACCCGTGTTTTAGTTCTACCATCATCATTAATAATACTGGTCGGTCGCGGAATATTGTTGCTTATATTATTAGAGATGAAATTATTAGTGATAGAAGTATTATCTTTTATTCTATTAGGAACAACACTAAAATTTGGAACTCGTGGCTTATCTCTAGATTCATTATTAATAATATTAGTCGGGCGCGGAATACTATTGCTTACATCTTTAGAAACACGATGATTATTCGAGTTAGGAATATTACCTTTTGCTCGTCTAGGCACAACACTAAAATTGGGAACTTGCGCTTTAAATTTTGTGTCATCATTGTTATTGATACTAGTCGGGCGCGGGATATCATTGTTTACATCGTTGAAATCGTTTTGATTATTTATTTTAGGGTCTTTATTAATATTTGAAAATTTAACATTAATTCTAGTGTCATAAGGAACAATACTAGTTGGTCGTGGAATATCACTGTGTGATTTGTTTGAATTAGAATGGTTTGCTTTAAGATCGTTGTTAACAATACTAGTTGGTCGCGGAACATTTACATTAGCGTTTAAGTTAGCTTCGTTGTTCTTTTTTACATTAGCGTTTGATTTGTTATTATGGTTATTAGTTTTAACTTTTTTATTATTAGAAAGATTCTTGTTGTTAGCATTGTGATCTTTACTTTTTTTATTGTCAACAGAAGTCTTATTTTTAGAATTTTGAACATTACTTTTTTTAGCTTTAGAAACTTTATTTTTATTTAAGTTCTTATCATTACTTTTTTTAGGATTAGGAGTATTCTTATTTTTAGAATTACGCCCCTTACTTTTTTTAGAAGTAGAAGATGCTTTGTTATTTGGATTGTTAGCGTTACTTTTTTTATTGTTTTCAGCCTTGTTTTTATGGTCGCTAACTGAATCGTTATTGTTGTTATCAATGGTTTCTTTCTTATTGACTAAGACTTTAATTCTTTCAAAGATTGGAATAATATTTACTAAAACATTTTGAGCTTCACGGTCTGATAAACTATTAACATAATGAGACACTCATTTTTTTCTAATGT